>CAZMZR010000014.1:39265-53523 GCA_964570855.1 uncultured Pirellulales bacterium | reverse complement strand
CGGCAAAGGATAAACGGTGCGGTGGCATTAACCTGCAGACAACGCAGCCAATCTTCGGTTTTTGTCTCTTCAAACTTTGACGAGTGAGTAATGCCGGCATTATTAACCAGTATATCCAATCGACCTAATTTATCTCCAACTGCTCGAACCAGATTTTTTATGGATTCGTCCCGGAGAAGGTCTGTAATTATTATTTCCGCTTTACCGCCTGCCTGTTGTACAAGTTCTGCGGTTTCCTGCAGTTTCGGCATCGAACGTGCAGCTAAGACAATCGTTGCCGCTTCCTGGGCAAATGCAATACTGATAGCTCTGCCTATCCCCCTGCTTGCACCCGTGACTATTGCGACTTTGCCGGCTAACTTCCCTGTCATTATGATCTAACGCCTTCCTCCCCTTGTTCCTCCGGAGCGATCCCTTGTTCCGGAGCGTCCTCCACGTCTATTAGTATTCTCCTGGGTCGCCCTGGTTCGTCCGGGCTGATCCTGCTCTTCCTCCTGCTTCTGTTTTTCCTCTTCTACATATTTTGCCAGTTCATCCAATCGTTGTTGTCTTTCCAGAAGCAGCCCGTCAATTGTCGCGATAGTCTTCCCGGCATTTTCTTGTTCTGCGATTTTTCTGATAGATGAATAATCTGTCAATGCTTGTTCGTGTACTACATCAGCCAAATCCAGTTTACTGTCATAATCCTGAGCATCTGCCCCCAGCCATTGGTCTATTTCGTTTTCAGTTTCCATATCTAACTGTTCGGCCTGCCCATCTTCGCCACCGGATACGGCCCTGTACTGATCATCTGGTTGCGGCCCTCGTGATCCGGATCGTCCCGAATTGCGACTATTCTGTGAGCTTGCTCCTCTGGTGCCTCTGCCTGATGATCTACTTCGGCTGCGCTCCTCGGAACGGCCCTGCTTTTGATCTCTAATCTGTGCCGTGAGCTCTTTAAGAACCCTTGCTGTTCTTTCCTTCTTTTTAGTCATTAAAGTTTCGGCGGCGGCGGCGGTCTTCTTGGCTTTTTCTTCAAGAGCAATTTTTTGTATAAATTCAACTTCGTCATCGGTTTGCTTTTTAACAACTCTAACCAGAGCTATTCGGTTATCTTCTGTTATCTTCTGCCAGTGACGCATTCCAATTCGACTTTTTGAAGCTACTTCCTCTATCGATTTCCCCAAACCTTCGTATGTCTTGATTCTTGCTTTTATCTCGTTGGGATCGGCGAGTATATTTATTTCAGGCTCTTCTTCCTGCGCGGAGCCCTGTCGTTGTTGCAATTGACTTTCCAGATTCCCGGGCGATTCTTCTCGTCCGGTTGGCCGATTCCTGTTAAAAGATCCATCTTCGTCCAATCTCGGTTCTTTCGCGCCATGCTTTATCAAAAGCTCGGCGATTTCTTTGTGTCCTCCCTTTTGCGCCAGCGATAAAGGATTGTTAAACCGTGCATCAATAGCGTTTACATCGGCTCCTTTTGCAATTAGTAATTCTACGACATTTTTTTGACCTGATTTTACGGCCAGGTGCATCGGAGCCTCGCCTCTATTGTTGATTAGATTGACATCTGCGTTTTTATCGAGCAATAGTTGTACAATATCGTTCTTCTGATTATTTACCGCCGTATGCAATGGCGTCCATTTCTGGCTGTCTCTAACATTAATATCCACGCCGCTTTCAAGAATGGACCGGACTTTATCGATGTCACCGTTTATGATAGCCTGGTGGAGTGACGTTGCAGTATCAGTTTCATTTTCTTTTCCAATTGCTGGAATAATGCTTATTAAAACGGTTGAGATCAATATTAATTTAAAGGTTAGGAAACGTTTCACAATATATCCTCCAGGATTATTTCAAATGCCCCTTGAATATACTCAAGGGACTTGGATATCGACTTTATTTATATACTCTCATTTAATAGCTCAATTATACTAAAATTTCACTCCTTTTTTAACAGCAAAATTATATTCATTAACTTCTGCAAAGCCTTTTTAGACTTCCTCTTCACATACAAGTCCGAGTCTTTCTGTAATACCGTCGAATTCATCCAGGGAATAAAATTCAATAATAATCTTTCCTCTCTGCCCGTTTTTCCGAGTTTCAATATTAACTTTAGTGCCGAGCTGGCTGCCGAGTTTCCTTTCTAAGTCCAGTATATGATGGGACTTAGATGGAACTGCAACCTTTCTTTGATTTGTACTGGCAAGGTACCTGCGTACCAGTCTTTCAACTTCTCGTACACTAAGCCGCCCTGCCATCGCTCTGTTTGCCAGTTTTCGTCTAAGTTCATCTGTCGGAAGTGCCAGGATCGCACGTGCATGGCCCATACTTAACTTAGTCTCAGCTAACATTTGTTTGATATCTTGAGGTAAGTCAAGTAATCGCAGATAGTTAGCTACAACAGAGCGGTCCTCTCCGAGCCTTTCGGCCGCCTCGGTCTGTGTTAAAGAAAAGGCGTTCAAATAATCACGGTATGCCTTTGCTCGCTCTATAGGATTAAGGTCAACTCGTTGTATGTTCTCAACAAGCGACCATTCATGTAATTGCTCATCACTTGCCTGGCGAACAAGGGCTGGTATTTTGTCCAATGAGATCATTTTTGCAGCACGAAAACGGCGTTCCCCTGCTATTAGCTGATATCCATCCGAGAAAGGGCGGACTATAATTGGTTGTATCACGCCGTTTACCCTTATAGATTCAGCTAAATCGGATAGCTCCTGCTCATTCCATGTGTTTCGTGCCTGGTATGGATTTGGCGAGATTTCATCAAGTCTTATTTCACGCATTGAATCCCTTAACTCTTTATCTATAGGGAAGTTAGAGTCATTTGTGTCGTCCGATAACATCCTGTCCGACCTGGCATCGCTTAATGTTATAGGACTAATAAGTGAATCCAACCCCCTTCCGAGATGCTTTGGTTTTTCTCTTTTTGTTATTGACATATATACGCTCCTTCACATACTCACCATTTCCTAAATTATTTACACATCAGGTTCTTCTTTTAAGAAATCCTTAAATGTGTAAACAAACACTAATGATATTTCGGTTTTTCTAATGAATTTTCTATAAATTTGCGAGAATAAAAAAATGTTTTTTTGAAAAAATGTTTCACGTGAAACAAAAAAATATGGGAAAAGCCTGTTATTTGGCGATGTCATCCTAATTATAAATAAGAAAACAAACCCATGAAGATCCAGTTTGAGGAGCTTTATAAAGGTTTGAAATTAAAGTCCAGACATGCATATTTATAATAACGGTTCATAAATATCAATGAATATAACTTGAACGTATATGTGTAACATTAAAAAAACTACCAAAATCAAGACATAGACAAGGTAATAATAAGAAAACAATATCCTCTCACAATCCCAAAAATAACACCATCTACTTGCTTAAAAAATCATTTTGTGTTGGTATAATACAGATCATATTGCTTAGTATTAAATGAATATCTTCTTATCTTTAATCAGTGGACAAACCAAATATTGTTTCACGTGAAACAATTAAATGTAAAGAGGAGGAAATATTATATTTAATTATTTCAATACAATACTTTCACAATAGATGATAGGCAGGGCCTCAAAAAATAAGATCCCACAAAGAAACATACAAAATAATACGATCGAGTTATTAAAGGATAATCTTATTAGGGTCTAATTGCCAGTATATCATTTAGGTCAATTCTATCTTAAAGGAGATATTTAGTGGTTAATTTTCAATAATATATTTTCATATATTAATGTATAGTATGTTTAATATATACCATATATTATCCATATTAAATCTGGATTTTTGACTTTTCTTTCCTCACATTTTTTTTAATCAACACCAAGAAAAAAGCAGATAAGTCCAAACTCTCAATTTATCTTACAGAATACTTTAACAGAAGCGTGACAAACCAACATTAATTAGATCATACAAGCAGGGGGGTATGTTTAATATAATTTTCTCACTAACCATCCTTATCAAATACTAAGTCAATATAAAACATTAACAATATATCATTGAGGTAAGATAAAAAATTGAGTAGCATGTATTAGATAAAAAAAGAATTTTTTGGAAGCAATTAATTTGAAATATATAGAATATATTAAAATATTTGATTGATAGTTAACATGCGGGAAAATATGTCCGATAATATATTTGATATCTTAGTTGCTACTACAAATCCCGGTAAGATAAATGAATTGACGGCTCTTCTTGGAAGGGCGGTTAAGTGGATTGGTCTTGATTACTTTAAGGATATCGATGAGATTCAAGAAGACGGTAATACTTTTGCTGAAAACGCCCGTAAAAAGGCTACAGGCTACGCAAAAATAACGGGGTTATGGACTATTGCAGACGATTCCGGTTTAGTGATAGATGCACTGGATGGCGCCCCTGGAGTAAAATCCGCCCGGTTTTCCGGAGAAAAGCTCAAAGAAAGTGATAGAAAATTAATAGACCATCGAAATATAGCAAAGGTTCTGAAACTTCTCGACGGCATTGACCCCAAAAACCGCTCTGCAAGATTTATCTGCAGTCTCTGCCTTGCAAGTCCTGAAAAAATACTCATAGAAACACAGGGAACATTGGAAGGTATTATTACCGATAAAGAAATAGGAGAAAACGGTTTCGGTTATGATCCGGTCTTTTTCGTGCCGTCTTTGAATAAAACCGTCGCACAGTTAACTTCAGAAGAGAAAAATGCAATATCGCATCGCGGCAAAGCTATACGTAAGCTAAAACATCTGCTTGAGCAATTACTGAAGTTGGAACAGCAGGGGGGCAGGTAATATTACCGACACCTCAAATAAAATTGAAAAAATCATATCTTCTGGACTAAAAATGAATTATAATATAAGTGAAAGAATTCACGTTCAGAAAAAAATATTGCTGAGGAGGCGTATTTAATACAAAATTATTTTACCGGCAAGAAACGCTAAATGCAGAAATAACCGAACATAAGCTCGGTATTGAGAATATTATAATTAGAGAAGAATTATAGTTACCGAGAATTTGCCGTTATGAACAAGATAAGAGCATTCACATTAATAGAGCTTCTCGTTGTAATTGCCATCATAGCATTATTGATGGCAATATTAATGCCGGCACTCAACATTGCCAGGGAGCAGGGTAAGCGTTCCGTTTGTTTGAGCCATTTGAGGCAGCTAACAATAGGATGGATGTTGTATGCAGAAGATAATGACGGCAAGATAGTAAACGCTAATGTAAATTATCTTCCCGCCGATACATGGTGGGTTCACTGGCCTGAAGCAGATGCTTCAGACAGTACGATGGATGATTGGTATCAAGCCATAGAAGATGGACAATTATATCCATATTGTAAAAACGTAAAACTCTACAGGTGTTCGAATGCTCCGAAAAAATACGGTCTGACATACGCCATAGTCGATTCGATGAATGGTTACTGCGATTGGGGAGATTATGACTATACCGATTTAAAAGTTACAAATATGTACAAGATTGAAAGGCCAGCCGACAGGATGGTATTCCTCGATGAGAGTCCGCCGAGTCCTGGTTCCTGGGGCATCAAGTATGCTACTGAGGCTTGGTGGGATCCGCCGCCAAAGCTGCACAATAAGGGGACAACCTTTTCTTTCGCAGACGGACACAGTGATTTCTGGAAATGGAGAGACGATCGTACCTCGGAAACCACATGGGAAAACGGCAAAGACGTTCTACAACCGGGAAATGTAGATTTACATAAGGTGCAAAGAGCTGTCTGGGGTGGGCTTGGATACACACCGGGTGCATCTCCTTAGAAAAATCCGGAAAGACGATATTGTATTCGCCGTCTAATCGATTATATTCATTTCTAATTATTATCGTGGAATTCGCCGATAACTGGTTCATGAACAAACATTTTATTCTGCCTGTATTGGCAAGGGCCGGATAATATTCGGGAAAATACGCTGATAACAGAATTTTGAAGATAATATGGCGAAATCAAGCTCCAAAAAAGCATTAGTGATTGTCGAATCGCCTGCAAAGGCGAAAACGATAAATAAATATCTCGGCCCGAAATATGAGGTCAAGGCTTCAATGGGTCATGTTCGGGACCTGCCTTCGAAAGGCCTGAACGTCGAAATTGAAAATAATTTCGAGCCTACTTACGATATCATGCCCGGCAAGAAACGTACGGTATCAGCATTAAAAGCGGCGGCCAAAGACTGCGACGAGCTGTTTCTCGCAACCGACCTTGACCGTGAAGGTGAGGCGATTGCCTGGCATCTGGCACAAATTCTTAAATTCCCGGAAGAAAAAACTTATCGTGTTATTTTCAATGCAATCACACATTCATCCATAACACAGGCATTTGCTCAGCCGGGTAAGCTCGATATCGATAAGGTTATGGCTCAGCAGGCCAGGCGAATTCTCGACAGGATTGTTGGTTACCAGATAAGTCCGCTGCTATGGAAAAAAATCGCCAAGGGATTATCGGCCGGTCGCGTCCAGTCTGTTGCGGTTAAAATAATCGTTGAAAGAGAAAGGGAGATTCACAATTTCAAACAGGAAGAATACTGGCTTATCCCCGGTGTCTTCACGACAGACCTTAAGGCCGACTACAGCCGACAATGGCTCGATTTTATCTCCACGAAAAACCACGATGACAAAACACCGTCTCTGGCCGAACAAGGTAACTGGCTCGAAAAGCACAATGCGTTCAAGAGCGAGCTGTATAAAGTCGGCGATGAAAAATTCCACGTCACCACACAAGAGGACGCCGAGCGAATCCTTAATGCCCTAAAGGGCGCCGAATTTGTGCTTGACGATTTACAAACCAAAGAATCCATTTCCAGACCGTCGGCTCCTTTTATAACTTCAACATTACAGCAAGCGGCGGCAAATCGACTGGGATTCAGTGCAAAAAGTACTATGGCCGTGGCCCAGCAGTTATACGAAGGTATCGATTTGGGTTCGATGGGCTCACTCGGCCTCATTACTTATATGAGGACCGACAGCACACACCTATCGGGCGAAGCCATCGCAGATGCACGAAAGTATATCGGCAATAAGTTCGGTTCAAGCTATCTTCCCGAAAAAGCGAAGGTCTATGCATCGGGCAAAAACGCCCAACAGGCGCATGAAGCAATCCGGCCGACCGATGTGGACATGACACCCGATGAGATAAAGAAATATCTCACTAAAGAACAATTCAAACTCTATGACATTATATGGCGCCGTTTTGTAGCCTGTCAGATGGAATCGGCCAAATGGAATGTGACAAATCTTAATATTAAGGCCGATACGGCGATAGGTCCCTGCTGGTACAGAACGACAGGCAGGATTCTCGTCTTTGACGGATTTACGAAAGTATGGTCGATTTCTTCAAACGAACAACGGTTACCCCCAATGGAAGTCGGTCAAAAACTGACGGCCATTGACATTAAAGCGGAGCAACATTTTACCAAACCACCCGCTCGATATACCGAGGCGTCACTCGTAAAGGCCCTCGAAAAAGAAGGAATCGGCAGGCCAAGCACCTACGCAACGATAATCAGCACAATCCAGGACAGAGGATACGTAGAACAGAAGGACAAGAAATTCTCAGCCACGGACCTCGGTGAGGTAGTGACGGATAAACTAAACGAGTACTTCCCGAAAATAATGGATATCTCCTTTACACGATATATGGAAGAGCAGCTCGATAGAATCGAAGAACAGCATCTCGATTGGATCGGAGTCTTAAAAGATTTCTACGGTCCTTTTAAGGAAAATCTTGATACCGCCTCCGAACAGATGAAACATGCCAAAGCAGAAGTGACTCCGAGTGAATATGATTGTCCCGTATGCGGCAAGCAGCTTGTTTATAGATTCGGAAAGAATGGCAGGTTCCTTAGCTGCTCGGCATATCCCGAATGCAAATTCGCATGTCCCTGTGACAAAGACGGCAAAATGGTCGAGGAAAAGCTCAGCGAGCATAAGTGCCCGGTCTGCGGCAAGCAGATGGTAAATAAAAACGGCCGATTCGGACCATTCCTTGGTTGCAGCGACTACCCGGAATGCAAGACAACTCTGAAACTGGACAAGCAGGGCAACGTCCTGCCGCCGAAGCCCCCGGCCGAGCCGACCGGAATCAAGTGTCATAAGTGTAAGCAGGGCGAGCTGGTTGTTCGCCAGGGCAAGAAGGGACCGTTTTTGGGCTGCGGCAGATTTCCAAAGTGCAGAACTATTGTCAGCTACAAACAATTAGACGACTTGAAAAAAATGCAGGCCGAAGGACTCTGGCCGCCCGAAACGCCGGAGCAGGCCGATGAGCTGCTTGGAAGAAAAAAGACAAAGCAAACCTCTAAAACCAGCTAAGAATCCAATAGTCACCTCTATATCCTTATCTACCCGTGGTTGGCTTACTCAAGCGGCTCGAGATAAATATTACGGAACTCAATCGGCGTACCCTCGCTCTGGAGGCATATCTTACCGGATGTAACCGAACACCCAGTCGCCACATTTTGCAGGACGCCGTTAACCAATACGACCACCCAATCTTCTTTGCAGATAATATCGTATGTGTTCCATTGGCCGATGGGCTTTTCACTGCTGTCTTTGAGCTTTACCGTCCTGCGCCCATTGACACGCTGTCCCGCCTTGGCATGTTCACTTGTCTCCACGCCACCTATCACCCAGAAATCGCCGGCGTTACCGGAATGCAACTGACATTCGAGTGACTTTGGCCAGACATTGTCGGGAATGCTCATGTGAATCAGGACGCCGCTGTTGCCTCCCTTTCCGGGCCAGCGCCATTCGACGTGCAAAAGGTAATTGGCGTAGTCAGAATCAGTTCGCAAATATCCGGCGGGTTTGCCCTCACAGCTAATCACCCCATCAGCAATCGACCAGGTTTTTGTGACATCGGTCTTTTCATCGTTCGTGAAAGGTTTCCAACCGGTTAAATCCTTACCGTTCCACAGCATTATTTTCTCTTTCGGAACTATCGGCTGATTCTGCTTTTCAGATGTTTCTGTTGCCGAAGCCGATATAATCATTGTCATGATTAATGTTAATATCAAGGTTATAAAACTTTTCATAAGATTCCCCTTTCATTCCTGCAAATACTTCGATTTTAGATCAATTTTGTCTGACCTGGGACAGCTACTTTTTCCATTGGAAGGTCGCCAAATTCATATTTCGCCGGTGTAAGGTCCAGTTTCGATGCGTTCATTACCCAGTCCCAGTTCAGAGCCCGCCCGGTATAGGCACTCATCCGCCCCATGATGGCATTCATGGTACTCTCGGCCACCTGCTGCGCCTCGTTAATTGCCGAACCGTCACGAATGCTCCGGATTAGATCGGCCATTTCCTGGACGTAGTGGTCCGGATCGGGCCCGTCATACTGGAACGGTTTTTCGCCGGTAATCACGCCGCGATCGACATCAGCGATGCCCTTGGTGCCGACCACGCGTTCAGCAATTCTGTCGGTGCAGCCGTTGATCTGCCGGCACATACTCGAGACGCGTACGCCGTTCGGATATTCGAACTCCACCGCGAAGTGGTCATAGATACTGCCGAGGTCCCGCACGGCCCGGCCGCCCATCCCGAAGCACTGCACAGGATGTCCCTGGAGCGCCCAGTTAATGACATCGAGATTGTGGACATGCTGCTCGACGATGTGGTCGCCGCTGGTCCAGGCGAACCACGGCCAGCTCCGGCACTGCCACTCCATGCCGGAAAGGCCGTCCTTGTCATACCACTTCCAGTAGCCCAGCATGTCACTACCATTCCAGTAGGCCTGGGCCGCCATGATTTGTCCGATTTGCCCGTCATGAATCCGCCGGATGGTCTCTATATATTTTTTGCTGTGCCGCCGTTGCGTGCCGACGACTACCGATAAGTTTTTCTGCCGGGCCAGCTCTCCCGTTTGTATGACCGAACGAATCCCCTTGGGGTCCACGCCGGCAGGTTTTTCCATGAACACGTGTTTTCCCGCTTCGACGGCCGCATGGAAGTGCTCTGCGCGCCAGTGCGGCGGGGCAGTCAAAAAGACCAGTTGCACGTCAGATTCCAGGACTTTCTGATACGCGTCAAATCCCACGAAGCGCTTGTCCGGCGTGACTTTCACTGCGGCGGGCACGTCCTTTTTGAGCTGATTGAAAGACTGGTGCAGACGGTCTTCGAACAAATCGCCCATGGCCGCGATTTCCACGCCGGGCGAACTGTTGACGCAACTGACAATGTCCCGTGTCCCCTGCCCGCCGCAGCCGATCAGGCCGATCCGGACGGTATCTGAACCGGCGGCAAATATCGTGTGGGTCCCGGACACAAAAGCTGTCGCCCCTAACGCCGCCGTCGTCTTTAAAAAATCCCTGCGAGTTAGATCGCGACTTTTTCTCTGATTCTTCTCTTTCATCGATATTCCTTTCTATTATTTGATATGACTGAGAAATTACCAACCCAGTCACTCAACCTCTTAGGTAAATCCAGACACACCTGAAGTGACTTACCTGCTATATTACGAGTAATCGTATGGTTTTTTACCTTGTTCGAGCCTGCTTTCGGCTTGCATTTGTCGCAGTGTCCTGGTCAGGTATTCTGCCAGTTTTTTATCGCCCATTTCTTTCGCCTGCCCGGCCGAGATTGCCTTGCCGTAGTTGACGATGACAAAACCGCCCGGCGAAAAGAGTTTTTTCGTCCTCGGCCAGCATTCGAATGCACCGTCGATCACAACAGGCACGATTGCCGCATCCGAACGCCTGCTCAGCAAGCCAAGCCCCGGTTTGATGGGTTGTATTTTTCCGTCGCTCGTACGCGTACCTTCTGAAAAAAGGCAAACCCCGCGACCTTCCTGAAGCTTGCCGATAACTTTTTTGATTGTGGATATATCCGCCTGTCCCCGCTTGACCGGTATCGCATTGACTGAAGCAATCAGGGGACCAAAGAACCAATTTGTAAAAAGCGTATCACGCGCGAGAAAGCACAAATGTCTTTTCGGGGGCGCCCCGCAAAATATCGGGTCAAGAAAACTCTGGTGATTGCTTATCAGTAAAAAGGGGCCTTTGTCGGGGATATTATCGAGGCCGTAAAAACGCCATCGAAATAATAACATGCAAAAGACTCTGCACATCCAGCGTGCGAGCCAGAACCATCTATCGTTCAGCCAGACTTTAAGCATCTTTCTTTGACAAATCCAAAAAGTTTTTCCACAACTTCTTCTATATTCAAATCGGTGGTGTCGATTAAAACCGCATCTTCGGCGGGCTTGAGCGGGCCGACCGCCCTGAGCCGGTCTTTTTTGTCCCGTTCCTCGATGGCACTTCGTATCTGCTCGAGACTTTCGCCGGAGCCTTTTGCCTGCAGTTCCGCCTGTCTTCTCCTTGCTCTCTCGCCCGGTTCGGCGGTCAGGAAAAATTTTATATCCGCATCACTGAACGCTACTGTCCCCTGGTCTCTTCCTTCTGTGACTATTTTCTTATGGTTCGCCGCAAATTGTCTTTGCATCCGGATTAATTTTTCGCGCACTTTCGGTGCAGATGCAATATATTTGGCATGGGCGGTAATCTGTGGATCGCGTAACTGCTCGGTGACATCATCCCCGTCGATTCGTACTGTCATCCGGTCCTGCCGAGCCGAGAATTCAAATATATGTTTTTCCAGAACGCCGAGCAGCTTTTCCTGATCACGTAAATCAACACCGGCCTGTATCGCAGCAAAGGTGACGGCTCTATACATCGCACCGGTATCAAGGAAACTTGCCCCCAGCTTCCGGGCCAAAAGCCGGGCCGCGGTACTCTTACCACTGGCTGCGGGACCGTCGATTGTAACTATCAAATCCGCCATTTTACAACAAATCCGGTCAGAAGTTTGCTGTGCATTGTTTTGAGAACAGACTCGTGTTATTTATTCAGCTCTTTGTTAACTTTAACCAAAACCACACTGATATCGTCCAACTGGCTCGCCAGGCCGACAAACCGCCTTCTGTAAAGCAGAATATTCTTTATCATTTGCTCGGCCGAACCAGAGTTAAATTCTTTCGCGGTTTTGAGCAGATTTTCCTTGCCCCACAAATCGCCGTCGAAGTTGGCCGCATCGATCAAACCATCCGTATAAAACAGCAGACAATCGTCATCCTTCAGATTGATAGTTTCAATCTCATATTCGGCTTTATTGTCAACTCCAAGTACCAGTCCGCCTTTCTCCAAATCCACAGTCTGCCCGGCCCTTATTAAAACCGTCGGCTCATGCCCGCAATTGCAATAAGTTATCGTCCTTTCTTTGGTGTCAATCACTGCATAGAAAAAAGTGATAAACTCGCCGCCGGTGCATTCTCTGCACGTCATTTTATTTAGCTTATCGATAATTCCCCGGATGGTTTTATCTGCGTTTTCAATCTCGGCGTAAGCCCGCACGGAGCTCCTGAAGCAGCTCATCATCAAAGCTGCGGGCATCCCCTTGCCCATCACATCGGCAATCGCCACGATAATGCGGTTCTGGCCGACTTGAAGGAAATCGTAAAAGTCACCGCCGACATCAAAGCAGGGGATATAAGTAGCTGCGATATCCAGTCCGGGAATCTGCGGTGCTTTTTCCGGAATCATTTTGCGCTGAATAAATCCCGCCAGTCTCATCTGCTCGGCCATTCTTGCGCCTTCTATCGCCTTCGAATACAGCCTGGCGTTCGTTATCGCCACCGCACACTGCGAAGCGACCGCCCTTGCAAGATTTATATCATCTTCTTCAAAGCGCTTCGGCCGCGGACTATATAATCGAAGCACTCCTATCGCCTGGCCCTTGAACTGCATGGCGACGGTAAGCTGACTGACAAGGCCCTCTTTGACTGTTGCCTCTTTGTATTTGACCCTGCCATCGACCCGCATATCATCGAGAACCACCGCTTGGCCGGCAAAAGCCGCTTCGACCACCGGGTCGCTTTTGGATACCACACCTTTATTGCGATATGCCTCGCTTAGCCCGTACGTGCTCCTCATTACCAGATCGCCGGCATCCTCATCCAGCAGTCGAATCGAGCATGCCTTGACGCCGACAATCTTCACCGCCGCCTCAGCAAGCCTGTCCAGCACCTCCTGAAGTGAGAATTCTCCCGCGACCAGCGTGGATAGCTGATAAATCTGGTCGTCCCGTTCAATTTGTTCCCGTGTTTTTTCCATCGTAATCAATCACAATTATAAAGCATCGGATTATACATAACTTACGGCTATTCGTGAATCTTATTTTATTGTGCAATCGCAGGCTTGTATAAAAAACGTTTCAGATTATAATAATATAAGGTTGCATCCGTGTTATTATGGCGATGTCAGAGGAAACAGTAACGAAATATGATTGCCAAACATATTATTTTCGCAGGCAGGGTTCAGGGCATCGGCTTTAGGTTCACCGCCCACAGGATCGCCCGGCTCCATCAACTAACCGGATACGTCCGCAACTTATCCGACGGCACCGTCGAAATGCTCGTCCAGGGCTATACCGAGGATGTCGATGGATGCACAGCGGATATCAAAGATTCATTCGCCGGTTATTTGAGAGAGGTCAAAATCGAAAAAGTCGCTCACAATCCAAAATACACAGACTTCAAAATCACCTTCTAATCTACTACGCAGTACGAGATTATTCGCCCAGATGGCGGATTAGGCCGAGATTGCGCGGCACGACAAGGTCGGCCCTGCGAGTTGGCTCGCCTTGCTTGACGGCGTAATTGACGTCCATGATTTCGACAAATTCCGCCGTGTAATCTTTTAACACTCCGGGGTATTCCAATACTTTATCGCCCTTGATCATCTCAAGCACGACCTTCCGGCCGATGTATCTTTCCAGCAGCGGTTCGAAGGAAGCTCCCACCGAGCCCACCAGCTCCTGCTTCATCTGCGTGACATATTTGTCCTGAGAGCCCAGAACTTTACCGACGGGTGTCGCTTTTTTAGCCTGGCTGATCAGCAGATTGATAATCTCAACGATTGAGTCCCGCACGGTTCGAAAGACGTTCAACGTCTTTCTTTTAAGCCTGCGGCCCCATTCGGGATGATATGTCCTCTCTAATTCTTCTTCCCTTGCCTTCTTGTTCTTGTCGCTCAGGTCGTCGTGAAAACGTATCACCGCCTGAATATCCGGATACTCGTATTTATAGAGGATATAACTGGCCTCCTCGTGCCCGTCTTCGTCTTTGTGTTTTTGAGAATAGACAAATTCCAGCCCTGTATTTTCCACCCGCAGCGAGCCCCAGATAGTCTTACCGTTTTTATCCTCCATTGTCACCATGTTTTTTCCAAAATCCCGCAGGCACTTGTCCCTGCTCCTTTTTCTTACAAAAGCCGCCACACCGGCGG
>CAZMZR010000014.1:0-39165 GCA_964570855.1 uncultured Pirellulales bacterium | reverse complement strand
TCCCGCAGGCACTTGTCCCTGCTCCTTTTTCTTACAAAAGCCGCCACACCGGCGGTAAAAATAATAAAAATAATCGTTATAGCCGTGGCGTATTCACCAAACATAATATTTATTTAGCCCCCCAATTTATTGGGGGGTTCTCCTTTCAAATATAGTGAGGGGCCAACTTAAACTTGTGCCAGTATTACGACGTAATTTTTGCCGTAGTACTTGGCGCATTTCGGGCAGGTCGTATAGAAAAAGTACACCTTCTTCATTTCTTTGGCCCTGGATTCGAGCCAGGCCTTCATTTGTTTGATCCATTGGCCCATGTTTTTATACGGCCCTTCGAAGACCTTCGTGAGAAACGTCCCGGATATTTTTGCCATCTCCGCCCCCGGGACATCTTTGGCCACGGCGATATAAATATCCGCCCCCCAAAGCGATTTCTCATCCGAGAGCAGCACCGGCTCCGGCTCAAGGGCATCGGCGGCCTGGATCTTCTCCATATTCCGGACCGTCACTTTGCCGAAGTTCAACGGGATATGGAAAAAACTCCTGACATGGTCTTTGACAAACAATTTATCATGGAAAGTGACTTCCTTTTCGTCCCACGGCTCGGGATTAAATTTCGGGCAGCAGCCCGTCTCCGAATTTTCATAAAGCTTATCCATAATTCTCACCTGCCTTTCTCAATTAAAGTCCCGCCGAACACTTTTAGTATAAATAATTCATGCCGTTGTGTTACTCTATCACAACCGCCGTACCTTTGGCGGATGCCATCAAAAGGGATTTGTTCTTGGAGCCGACATTATCGTAGTCCAGATTAAATCCGACGATGGCGTTTGCGCCTAATCTGGTCGCTTCGGCCCTGGCTTCGGCGATAACGTCTTCCTGCATCAGCTTCATCACTTCCTGATACGATTCCGAGCGTCCGCCGAATACGTCACGAAAGGAAGTAAAGAAATCGCGGATGATATTGACCGCCCGAACGTTCCGTACAATGACAAAACCTTTGTACTCTTTGATTTTTATGCCGTCCAGAATCGGCGTCGTAAAGATTCGAATATCGTTCATAAAGCCTGGTTCTCCTAAATTGCCTCAACCACAACAAATCCGACCCGCTGTTTGTTCGATATGATTGTAACCGCATTCGTTCGGGCAGTCAAAGGCTGAAAAATATTAAAGGAAAAAGCGTGTCGCTCCGTCTGTTCGTGATTCCGGGAACGGGTAGTATCTTTGAACCCTTCATTAAAATGAGGGGCTAAATAATTTTATTTGCTTTTTGCAATTGATTTTTTTGCTGCTTTGACGACGGCTTCGGCGGTGATGCCGAACTTCTCGAAGCAGACCTTCGCCGGCGCCGAAGCGCCGAAGCTCGACATGCCGATGAAAATGCCGTTATCGCCGATGTATTTATGCCAGCCTAACTCAATGCCCGCTTCGACGGCAACTCTTGCCTTTACGGCAGGCGGAAGAACCGAATCCCTGTACGTCTTATCCTGTTTCTCGAACAATTCCCAGCTCGGCATACTTACGACCTGTGCCTTTATACCACCGCCGGCAAGACCTTCAGCGGCACAAAGCGCAACCGAGACTTCCGAACCGCTGGCCAACAGCAGCACATCGGGCTTATCGGCTTTAACCAAGACGTAAGCACCTTTGCTCGTATTCTTTGCCGAGCCGTATTTGTCCTGATCCAGCACGGGCAATCCCTGTCGTGTGAGAAGCAGGGCGGCTGGATTATCCCTGTGCTCGAGTATGTACTTCCAGGCTTGTGCGGTCTCGTTTGCATCGGCGGGGCGGAACACTATCAAGTTCGGTATCGCCCGCAGCGACGCCAAGTGTTCGACAGGCTGATGGGTCGGGCCGTCCTCGCCGACTCCGATACTATCGTGCGTCCAGATGAAAATGCTGGGATAATTCGAAATCGCCGCTACCCGTACGGCGCCGCGCATATAGTCGGAGAAGACAAGAAATGTCCCGCCGTATGCCCGCATAAGGCCGCTGACGGAAATGCCGTTAAGAATCGAGCCCATTGCATGCTCGCGAATTCCAAAGCGGAGGTACCTGCCGTCACGAGCATCTTTCTGGAAGTTTTTCGCATCCGGCCAGATTGTATTGTTCGAAGGCGTCAGGTCCGCCGAGCCTCCCATTAACATCGGCAGTTTCGGCATGACCGCCGCGAGCACATTGCCGGAGGCCTTGCGTGTCGCCATCGATTCGCCGGCCTTGAACTTAGGCAGAACCTCTTCGAGATTAATCGGCAGCCTGCCTGCCGCCGCATCCTGAAACTGTTCGGCCAATTCAGGGTATTTATCGGCATAGCTGTCAAACATTTTGTTCCATATCGCTTCCGATTCTTTGCCTTTATCGAGGACTTTGCCCATGTGAGTTTTCACTTCTGCAGGGACATAGAATTTTTTGTCCGGGTCCCAGCCGTATTTTTCCTTAATCAGGCGAATTTCATCATCGCCCAAAGGAGCGCCGTGCGCTTTGGCCGTATCCTGCATGTTCGGGCTGCCGAAGGCAATATGCGTGCGAAGTTTGATTATCGACGGCCGGGAACTCTCACCCTGTGCCTTTTCCAGCGACTTCTCGAAGGCGGCCATATCATTCCCATCGCCGCCGACTTCCTGGACGTGCCATCCGTAGGCCTCGAAACGCTTGGCCCTGTCTTCGGTAAATGAAAGCTCAGTCACCCCGTCGATACTGATATGGTTATCATCGTAAACGACTATAATATTATCAAGGCCCAAATGTCCCGCTAATGAGCAGGCCTCTGACGCAACGCCTTCCTGCAAATCGCCGTCGCTTGCGATAACGTAGATGTTATAATCGATAATGGGAAAACCTTCCCGATTGAAATAATCGGCCAGATATTTCCGGGCGATTGCCATGCCTACGGCGTTGGAAATTCCCTGCCCCAACGGCCCGGTCGTCACTTCGATGCCGTGGTCAAGCTCATATTCCGGGTGGCCGGGCGTCTTGCTGCCCCATTGCCGGAATGTTTTCAATTCATCCATGCTGATATCGAATCCGGTCAAATTCAGCATCGAATACAACAGCATACTGCCGTGGCCGGCCGATAAGACAAACCGGTCCCGATTATGCCATCGCGGATTGGCCGGATTATATTTCATATATTTGGTCCAGAGTATATACGCCGCCGGTGCCATGCCCATCGGCATGCCCGGATGGCCCGATTTCGCTTCCTGCACGCCCTCCATCGATAAAAAACGAATCGTTTGAATACAAAGTTCGTCAAGTTCTGAAAGTCCCGGATTCTTCTTTGTTTTACTCATCACATATTTCCCGTTATCAAAGTTTCATAATGACATTTATGTAAAAACAAGGCTGATAAAGTAACGATTCTCCCCCGTTTTCGCAAGTTTTTTTATCAATCATGTATCGAACCCCTGTTTTAACGCTCAAATTGGCTTATTCTTTGACATGTCCTTATATTCTGCGGATAATAAATCTCCTGTTGGAGGTAATATAGACGTTTTAACCAAGATTGAACGCGATGTATGATATTGCTATCATTGGCGCCGGTCCCGCCGGCTCGACCTTAGCCAGACTACTTGCAGGGCACTACAGTGTTTTGCTCGTGGATAAAAGGCCGCTTGAGCGCGATCCGGACAAATGTTCACCTGCCAAGTGTTGCGGCGGCCTGCTTGCACCTGATGCACAGGCGATGCTCTCGAAGATGGGGCTTGGTCTGCCAAAAAGCATACTTGTTGGACCGCAGCTTTTTGTTGTCCGCGCCATCGATATCCGAACGCGTTTGGAAAGATACTATCAGCGTTATTATATCAACATGGACCGGGGCAAATTTGACCGATGGTTATTATCGATGGTCGCTCCTAACGTAGAACTGCGACTCGGTTGGCGGTTCAAATCTTACCGGAGGCATAAAGACCGCTTCGTAATCGGGCTTATCAAAGATGGCCGGATTCGTGAAGAGCACGCCAGAATCTTAATCGGCGCCGACGGAGCCTCATCAAGGGTCCGAAAGCTTGCTCTTTCCGACAGGATTTCGCCAAAAGCATATATCGCAATCCAGCAATGGGTAGAAACCGAGCAACAGTTGCCCTATTTTTCCACCTTGTTCGACCATGAAATCACCGACTATTACTGCTGGACAATCCCCAAGCAAGAGCACTTAATTATCGGCGCCGCTCTTGAGCCGGGACCGGAAGTAACAGAGAAGTTCGAGTTACTCAAAAAGAAACTAAAAGTCTGCGGTTTTAGTTTCGGTAAAATTGTTCGCAAAGAATCAGCCTTTATCCTACGACCTGTATCACCCCGGCAGATTTCCACCGGCACAAATGGCATCGTCTTAATCGGCGAGGCTGGCGGTTTTATCAGTCCGAGTTCGGCCGAAGGTTTAAGCTACGCATTTAAAAGTGCTATTGCTCTGGCGGATGTGTTGAACGAATCGCTCAACGATTTCGAGCGGAGATATCGTCGGGATACCAGGATTCTCAGGGCGAACCTGCTTGTCAAAAATCTCAAATCCCAGTTTATTTACAATCCCTGGCTTCGGAACATCGTCATGAAAACAGGGCTTCAATGTATTCGTATTCACGAATCTTAGAATAGAACAAAAACTGTTTAGAACCAATGTCGCCAACGAGAGGGATATAATTTGAAGGTCTAATCCTTCCTGTTTCGAAAACACTTTTTATCGTGACACTCAACTAACATAGTAACAATAATTTTCTTCTCATAAAGAGCCTTAATACCATGCCTGACAACTGGATATATCACAAAGCTGTAGTAATTTTATTGACATGTCTCCCTTAATTTGATACATTTAAATTCATGATATTTTAAGGAGTGTGGCGATTTCGACATTTTTCTATTCGTACAGAGTTTTAACGCTCAAAATTTATCACCACATTGACCGAAACACATCACAGATTTAGAGGATGTCGAATCTTGTCTTCGTCGAAGATTTCGTTCTCTAAAATAGAACAATTAAAGCAAGATATTAAAAAAATGGCTTTTTTGCACTTTAAGTTTATAGGTGTCTTTCAAAGAAGCAGATATTAGATTCTGAAAGTGAAAAAAGCTATTTGAAGGAGAAATTACAATGGCAGTCCAAGGAGATATTAAAAAGAAGTATGAGACATTTAGTAATATACTGAAAATATTAGCTATTCTTTTAGTCCTGAGTCTCTTTCAATCTGCTCAGGCTCAACAGTGGGAACGTGTTTCCGGTAGTGATGGCCCTGGAGTTTGTATTACTGATGAAAGTCCTTCGTGTTGGTTTTCTATAAGTAATAATGGACCTTTATACTTTATTGCAGGCTCTTCCTACATTCAACTAAATGATATACATTACAATGGTTTGAATCAGGTTCTTGAGTTTTATGCATACGGCGGCAATGGATATCCTTATGAGACACATGTGTATGATGGAACATATAATTCTCTGGGACAAGCAACTGGATTCAAAGAGCTAAGACACTATCCGATATCAGCAAACACTTATCATATTGAAATATCTGATGTATCGTATAACGGTTTTGGACAGGTAATGAATGGCTTTCCCGTTAATATAACTAAAAATTCTGACATTGAGATACCACCTCCGGCTTCCGGGGGCAATCCCTCTGGTTCGTGGAGCGGCTCTATGGGTATGGGAGGGACAATTAGTAGCTGCATCAATTCCTCAGATGGTAATTCTGAATTGTGCTGGAGTATGCCGTATTCGTATTACGGTTTTATTACTACTGCCAGCGGTTGTGCAAATGGCACTTACACATACACATCGCCTAACAACTATCAGGCCGAGTATAGTGGCACAGCCATTGAAAACCAAGAGGGATTATCGTCTAACTACACTTTAACTATCAATGGCTGGCTCGACAGCTACGATAGTGCTTCAGGCTATTACGTCATTAATTTTGATACCCCGGGTTGGCCTTCATCCTATAGCGGCCTATGGTTTATGCAACGTATTGATCTAACCGAAAAAGCATCAAGTCCATATCCGGCCAATGAAGTAACTGAACAATCTACTAATTTAATACTGTGTTGGTCAGGCGGTGGAAGTGAAACAAGTTTTGATGTCTATTTCGGCACCGATCCCAATCTGAATGAGAGTGAATTTATGGGCAACCAATCTGGAATGACATATGATCCTGGTATTTTATTGTATGGCACAACATACTATTGGCGCATAGATGCCAGGAATGCTCAGGGAACTACGACAGGTGATATCTGGAGTTTTACAACTACACAAATAACAGGAACTGAAGATATTTCAGACTATATTTCCGGTATCTATATTGAACATATCTGGGATTATGGTGACCCGACAGATAGTTCCGACTTAATGTACGAATTCTACCTGGAAATCTATGCCTATGATGATACGTCAATTAATATGGATGCCGATGTCAGTAGCATAGAGGTCCTTACACCGGCAGGTCATACCTTCCAGATTCCCAAACAGCCCGGTCAATGGTTGGACAGTATCTGGACATCATATGAATATTCTTCTGAGGATTGGTGGGTGTTGACCAGATGGGAATACAGGGCTCGATTTGAGGACATAGTCGATTTACAAAACTATGGTGATGGAGAATATACTATAATATTACATTATAATAATAGCGGCCAGAGTCAAACGAAAGTTTGGTTTGGTAATCCAGACACAAATGAGCCAACTCCACAGCCAACACAGGAACCGGTCTTAATTTTTCCCTCACATCATCAAACTATAGAATCCCCTGTTACCTTTAACTGGGAGCCCTGCACAGACCAAAACACTACATATATTGATATAGATGCGGATGAACTCGGAACTGCTGGGCTCGGAGATAAATTGGGCGGTTTTAATGTCAGTGAGACAGGCTGGGGACCTGTTTATATGCCGGATGGAATTTGGGAAGTTGAGGTTACCTTTCAACAATGGATACCATATTTTATGAATAACGACGGCATAATGATTGACATAGGGAGCCATAGCAAAAGTAAGTATAAATTAATATTAGAAGGAAGCCCCTGGACCATGTATGAGGTCTGGGGCGGTGACACATGGATCGATTGGCGAGATGGAAGCTACGGGAACATTGCCGATCTGGAAGCGAATGGATATGTTAAGCTTGGTGAATCAGATGGCCAAACCGCAACATTCTCAGGCCAGTACGAGTATTATCTTATTGCTACAATAGGAGAATTTCTTCTCGATAGTATTCAGGGCTCGGATGGATCCTATTACTCTTCATTTGAATCCTATAATGAACGAAATAATATATATGACGAAGATAATATGCTTGGGTCGCCGGATGGTCGATGTGCAATAGTCGGCGAAAATAATCCTTGGGACGATTATAGTGGTTACTTCGTTTTTACCAATCCCGGTGATTGGGAAGGACTGACTGTAATTACAAGTGACCTTAATCTGAATCTGAGTAAGAGTATTGTGAATACAGATGAAATAGAAATAATAGGTCCATACGATATCATTACCTATAGAATTTGCTTTGATAGCAATAATCTTATTCAAGACGTGACGGATGTTACTGTCGTTGATATTCTGCCTGATGAAGTAAGCTTTATCTCGGCCGACAGTAACGAATTTCCCGGCGAGTATAATCCTGAAACCCATACTTGTGCATGGTATTATCCGGCGTTGTCTCCAGAATCAGTCATTACCCATGATTTAACTGTAAAAGTGAATCAAGATGTAGCCATTGGTACTACGGTAACAAATTTCGTTACTATTAACAGTAACGAAACTCCACCGACGACAGCGAATATAAGCCTTGTTACCAGCAAAGCTTCACCGATAATGGGTGAGCTACAGATAGTCCCCGATACTATCAGGCGCAATGGTACTCTCACAGGTATAATAGCTGTCTTAACGTTACCCGAAGGTATAGAAGAAAACGTCGATGCAAATGAACTTCTCGTACTTTTTCCGGTTGATCAAGATGAAATTAAAATCCCGGCAAATGATAGTCCGGTTGTGACTGAAACAGATGGCAGAACAGTTATTATTTCCGTGTTCGATAAGACCCGGTTAATGGAAGTTATTCCCGGATATGGTCTTGTCAAATTGAAATTCGAAGGCAAATTCATCTCAGGCCGGACTTTCTATGGAGAAACAACTATTACAATAACCAGATTCGCAGGTAACTAATCCAACGAATAAACGAACAAGAAGTTAACATATTGCGCCATGAAACTTTCCATTAATTGGAATCGCCGGGATTCGGCGGTGCCTGACATTTTATTGAAATATAAAAGATTTGATTAAGCGACTTTCTTCTACCTTCTGTTTTTTTCTTGGCGGCTCCAGCGATAAGCTTCTATAATAAAGCGAGTTATATTTTTATTCATGTTCGTAAGTACTCATGCATTTGACTGAACTTTTCAGTGAGAGTATTATGAAAAAAGGTGCCGGTAATTATGGAAGATAACCGAAATCCAGGACAATCACAGGATAGTTTTAATATTTCCATCATCCGTCCACAAATCATCAATGAGGATATAAAACTGCGAGGCGAGGGATTCGCAGAAAGAAGGCTCGCCGGCATTAAAAAGGGCCTGCGAACCCTGCACACACTCGAACTTATGGCTCAAACTATCTACAAATTTCAAATTATGAAAGAACCCGGCGAGCTCAATCGCAGTTTGATTGCTGCAATGTGCAATGAGATGACGCACTACCAGGATTTTCAGGTCAAACTACTCGAATACGGTTTCACACCGAGCATTTTCAGGTGGGCGTATTGGATTGTCGGCTTCGTATTCGGCTATCTCTCACGGCTGACAGGACCAAAAGCGATTCTCAAAGTCGGTATCTGGGTCGAAACAAAAGCCGTCCACCATTACAACCAGCTCCTGGAGGAAATCGAATGGGATGAGGATACCCGCAAAATCATCGAAAAAGACCAGGCGGACGAATTCGGCCATATAAACCACTGGAAAGAGCTGCTCGGAACAAAGCAATACTCATCTTAATTTGCCCTATTCTTGTAGTCGAATAATATTAATCATCGAAAATAATATAAATACCCTTGACTTTATCGGGCCTTGTCTGTACTTTGATTGTATCATACGAAATGGAGGGCATGAAAAGACAGTGAGGGTGTGGAGGACCATTCTACCATTCAAGTCTTCCCATCCGTACAGACTACAACAATAGTTGTCCTGTGTAATCAGGGATAATATGTACCCGTTTTTATGGAGAAAAGCGGTGAAGTCCGAAGGAATAACAATCTCTGGCAGGGGTGAACTCCGCTGCTGCGAGTCGGCAAACTTCTTTCGCGCCCGAGAAACTTACCCGTATCTCCAAATCAATCGTACAGGCTTACGTGTTACCGAATCAACAGTGGTCGGGCTGCGCATTAACTGAACGTGCGCACGGCCTTTAATAATATCAACCTTTTCGAGAGGAGGTGAAGCAGAAAGAACTATATATTGAAAGGAGATTAAAATGAAAAGGACTTTAGTGCTCGTCATTACGATTTCGGCAATCGTCACCGTCACAACCCAGGCATCAAATTGTCACTACAACAATCGATATCGTGTTCGCTGGTCACCCTATACCCACGGTTTGGTTTACGGTGACATCAAATATTCCCCCTATGCTTATAAACGCGGCGGCTCAGGCATGGTTTACAATCGCCTTCGCTACTCGCCTTACGCCAAAGGCCTTGTTTACGATAACGTTCGTTATTCTCCTTACGCCTTCGGTTACAAAAAATCGGGCCTGATTGCCGACCCATGGGGCAAATCTTACGATTATTACTATGCCCGTCCCTATCGGAGCACCGGCCCCTGTACCGTTGTTTATCAAAGTTCAAGCCAGTCTTTGAGTCCGTCCGTTAAAAGAGGCCCGAACATTTATCAAAATGCTAAAAATAATTATCTGGCAAATAAAGCCGTTCGCAAAGCAAGAACAGAAAATCTGAAACAATATCAAAAAAGTCATCAAGTCAAACAACGGGAATTAAACGGCAAGGACTTAATTACTGCTTATCTGAATCTCAACAAAATCAACTTCAGAACCAGCAGGATTCTTAGTATAGAGCATAAGCTCATAAGTATCGACTTTATACTCACCGATCAAAACATCATTATAAAATACTGGAATCCCGAGGAAATATTAGCCTTAAAGCGACAGAAGAACAGCAGAATATTCTACTATGAGAATTATCTGGAATCCTATAAAGAATACTGCAGCGAATACCTGAATAACGGCGGCAAAATCTATCAAGTTATAACAGCGGATAACAGGGAAATATTGGCCAAACTATTGGAATACGACGAGCTAAAAACAAAACGGAAATCCAGTGACACAACCGTTGTCGCCAAAGCCGACGAAGAATCTGCCGTTCTGGAAACATCCAATTAGTTGTTTTCACTCGGATCGCCTTCGCCTTGCCGTGATAGCGTTGATATAAACTGATATTGTCCCGAACCTACGGCAAAGACGGCGCTGCCATTGTCCATTCGGAGGAACCGTACCGCCTCTGCTTTGGTTATTTTTCGCCCGCTTTCCGTCACCGACTCGGCACTATCGGCCGGGACATAAATAGTGGCAGTAGTATTTACCGGTATAGTGACATTCAACGTAAATACTTTGTCTTCGAGTTTCCAGTCGGTCGCTATCGTGCCGTTGACCGAATCGAAGTTTGCCTTTGCGCCGGTTATCCCGCCCGGCCTCGGTCGAATAATAATCTTTTTGTAGCCCGGACCATCGGTATCTATACCGGCGACAGTGCCGAAAAGCCAGCGCCCGACCGCACCGAAAGAATAGTGGTTAAAGGAGTTCATGCCCGGGTCCTGGAATCCCCTGTCCTCGGTCCAGCCGTCCCACCGCTCCCAGATAGTCGTAGCGCCGTTCTTAATGCTGTATCCCCAACTGGGGAACGTCTCGTTGGTCAGCAGACGATAAGCAACATCCAGGTGTCCGGCCTGCGTGAGTGTCGGGAGCAGATAACTAAGCCCGACGAATCCGGTCGAAAGATGCCAGTCTTTTTTCCGGATAGCCTCGACCAGATGCTGCACAGCAAGCGGTCGCTTATCATCCGGTAATAAATCAAAATACAGCCCCAGGACATAACAGGTCTGGGTCTCTCCCTTTATTCGGGCATCGTCGGAGACGTAAGCCTTGTTGAAAGCTTTCTTTATTTGCTCGAAGAGTTCCTTATACTTAACGGCGTCCTCATTTTTATCGATAGCAACGGCCATTTTCGACAGCAATTGCGTGCTGTAGGCGAAATAGGCAGTGGCGATGACATCCTTGGGCGTATCGGAGGCGATGGAGACCCAGTCACCATACCCTTCTGCCGGCCGCAGCAGGTTCTCGCTGTTTTTTTTCAGATATGCTATCCATTTCTTCATAGATTCGTAGTGTCTTTCGACTACTCGCGTATCGCCATAAACTTCGTAAATCGTCCACGGGCAAATCACACCGGCATCGCCCCAGGCCGCCGTGCCGTCACCTACGGCTATTTTTCGCGGAGCCACATCGGGAAACGCACCGTCAGCGCTCTGGGCATCTTCGAGGTCAACCAGCCACTTGGTGAAAAACGCCGCCGTGTCCATATTGTAAGTTGAGGTCCGGATGAATATCTGCGCATCTCCGGTCCAGCCCAGGCGTTCGTCACGCTGCGGGCAGTCCGTTGGAATCTCGATAAAATTGCTCCGCTGGCTCCATACAATGTTGCTGTATAGTTGATTGACCATAGGTATGGAACATTCGAAAGACCCCGCCGGGGGCATCGCCGAATATACGACGATACCGGTAATCGTTTCCGGTGCCGGCTCACCGGGATACCCTGTCAGCTCGACATAACGAAAACCGTGAAATGTGAATCGAGGCTCCCAAATTTCCTGACTCGTACCTTTGAGGATATAAGTATCCGTACATCGAGCTACGCGGAGGTTCTCGGTATAAATTGTCCCATCCGGATTTAGCATCTCGGCAAATCGCAGGACGATTTTTGTCCCCGCCTCTCCGGTTGCTTTTAGTCGAACCCACCCGGCAAAGTTCTGACCCATATCGAAAACATAAACGCCCGGTTTCGGCTCGGCGATTTTTTTAGGATTTACTTCCAGCATCTTCTGCACTGTCACGTTCGGATAAGACTGGAGTTTGCCTTTAATCTTATTTGTAACTTCCGCTTTATCCCAACCTGAATCATCGAAGCCGAAAGTGTTCCAGCCGGGCATATCCTTACATGCATCGTATGTTTCACCCATCAGAAAGTCCGCTTCAAGAAGCGGGCCGTAGGAAGCTTTCCATGACTTGTCGGTGACAATCTTTTCTCTGCCGCCGTCGGTATATTCGACCTCAAGCTGCACAAACAATCGCGGCTGGCTGCCGTAGTTTTCTCTGCGTCGCCCGAAACCTATATACCCG
Source organism: uncultured Pirellulales bacterium (assembly GCA_964570855.1). GTDB lineage: Bacteria > Planctomycetota > Phycisphaerae > Sedimentisphaerales > Anaerobacaceae > JAFGPS01. The sequence continues at coordinate 26,795 of CAZMZR010000014.1, read as the reverse complement.
GCGTACCAGCCGTCCGCAAGGATTGCACCTATGGCGTTACCACCATCCTTAATCATATCGGTCACATCGTAGCTCTGGTAGTACACCCGCGTGTGATAATCGGTCCAGCCGGGGGTGAAGTAATCCTGACCAATACGCTCGCCGTTGATATGCAGCTCATAGAGACCCAGCGCCGAAACATAAACAGTGGCGTTTTTAACGGGCTTATCAACCGAAAAACATTTTCTCAAATAAGGCGGCGGGGGTAAAACCAGTTCGTCCTCCGAAGGTCTGCCCCAAGGCTGGTCACCGACATCGGCAATTTCCTGAGCATTCTGCCAGCTCGAATCATCGAAATCCGGCTCCTGCCAGTTCTCCTGCCTCGTATCGGAGGCCTTCCATGAACTATCAATCACAACAGTCATCGGCTCGCCGTTTTCGAATTCAATCAGGAGCTTGCCCGTAAGTACTGCATGATTGGCGGCGCCATTTTCATCCGTACTTTCAATGGCCAGAGTATGATTGCCCGCCGGGATTTTATCACTCAAATCAATTGTCCGGGCAGGTTTCAATCCCGGTATGCGGTGTATTTCCCGGCCGTCAAGAAAAAGTATGACTTCATTATTCGCAGCCAGCCGGAAGTGTGCTTGTTTAATTGTTTCATTCGGGTCTGTTTCAATTGCACGCCGGAAAAACCGCCTGCCGATCTGGTCGCTTTTCTGCGGGTCACCCTGGCCGAACCACACCCACTTACAGTCGTTAAGACTAATTGCCTTTGCTTTGTCCATTTGCGAACCGGACGGCTCCTGGTCATAACCAATCCATTGAGCCTGCCAGTCTTGCGAATCCAGCAGACCGACGGTCCATACTGCCGGTTCGCTCCACTCGGACACCTTGCCATCCCGATCCCATACACGCACTTTCCAGTAACATCGCATTTGCGACTTTAGAGGCTTGCCTTTATATACTACCTGATTGCTTTTATCAGATTCGACCTTGCCGCTGTTCCAGAGTGTACCTCTGTCCTGTCGCAGCTTTACTTCGTTGTCGCCGACTAATATCTGGTAAGCGGTTTGTACTTCAGCTCGCCGCTGAGATTCCAATATCCAGCTTAATCGCGGCTCGGTCACATCAATACCCACCGGATTAATCTTATATTCACAGCGTAAATACTTCACCGCAATTTGGGAGGCATCAGTGCTTTGATTAAACATCGTGATTTCTTCCATGCAACCGAAGATCATAAACAAGAGAATAACCGCAACGGCTGTTACGCGTTTTATCATGTACATAGCATTTCCTTTCTTTGGCTTTTGGTTTTGCCGGACGTCTCGATAAAATGTGAGGATATTCTCTGTAATATAAGCTATTAACTTATCAGTTACCGAAAGTCATTTGAGCCGCCGTAGATAAAACGCATCTGGCCGACATTCGGGATAATACCGAACGGAAACTGACCAAACGGCCTGAATCCACTCGGCCAATAGACAAAGAGTGCCTTACCTACGAGGTAGTCGCGCGGAACAATACCGGCTCGGTAGGGGGGCAGGCCCTTGTTTGAAATCCCTTGATTGCTCCACCATCTGCAGTCCTCACTATTGGGACTATTGTCACCCAGCACGAAAAACTCATCATTATTCAATACAAATGGTTCTTCTATTGCTCTGCCCCTGTATCCGTTGTTATCCGATGTATAGTGGATATCTCTGAAAACAGCTACGTGTGAAAGCGTGAGTTTTCCGGAACCGAAAATTTCCACTTGTGGTTGTATAATCGCTCTTATCGGGCCGGCGTCTTCTACGCCTCGTCCAAAATCGTAAGTCAATTTTTCATCGCCATACTCGAAAATCAACTGATGGTCAACATTTGCAAATTTCACCAAAGTCTGCCTTGTGAAATTTTCCACTGGCAGCTCAACCGACGTCCGGGCCAGTTCTCTCGGTTCATTATCCGGTTCAATTTTGGTGATAAACATATTTCCTGCAAAGTCGATCCATGCCTTATAAGTGGTTTGGTATTTACTCAAAGAAATTCCAATACATCCTTCCGGTTCGGCGGCCTGAGAGTAGAAACGCACCATCAGATCGCTGCAGTAAGGCATAGATCCGTATTTTTTAACGCTGTTGTAAGCGTACGTTACCCTGAAATCATTCCCGATTTTAGTATCATAGGCCAGTGAGCTGATTTGCTCTGGAGAACTGTCCAGGTAAAAAATTGTAGGACTCGATTCGTTAATTCTCCATGGTGAAAAACTTGAATGACTAAAAGGCTGTTCCCATTTGTGGCCGTCATATAAAGGTGTATATCGATCTACAGGCTGAAAATCGTTGTCATATACCGTCATCCACAACTCATTTTGGACTTTGGGTGGCTTTCGGGCGATTTGCCCGTTTATATAGATATCACCATCGATGATTTGAACTGTTTCGCCGGGAAGACCGATCAGACGCTTGATATAATTAATGTCCGGTTCCTGTGGATTTTTGAATACTATTACATCCCATCGCTTCGGCTCGAAGAACTGGTAAAGGCATTTCAGAACGAGTATCCTGTCGCCGTTAGCTACAGGCATTACTAAACCGGGACGGTGTTTATATCCACAACTGGGACATTGTGTCTCAGGCATTCTGGCGCCGCGGGACGGAATTGTATCCTCAGACATGCCGTAACTGGCCGGACTAAAACCATAATCATATTGATAGCCGCATTGCCGACAGCGTAACCTGAAATGGGCGCCTTTGAGAGTGCTGGCCATACTGCCGGTGGGTATGCGAAACGCCTCCATGACAAATGCCCTGAAAACAAACGCTAATATGAATGCGGTTATAAGCCATTCAAAAATGTTTGCGACTTCTGCGGCTCTATCCTTCTTTATATGAACAGGCTTTTCGGTACCAACCTTTTTTAACTTCCTATCGGACATAAATATCTACCCTGATGTAAATCAGCCTTTCTTGATTAAATAAAAGGCTGATTATGCATATAAATTCATCTTTGGTCAATAAAGTATTTTATTCTCCCCATGTTTTTGGATAAGACTCTGTGAATAAAAGACTTATGCGCCAGTCTTTTCGCAAAAGTTATTGGCCGATCCATTTACTAAACGAATCTTTATTTATGGAAGTCCAACGAATCTTTTACTCATTCGGGAAGAGACAACAGTGCAAATACACCCCTGGAGTTTCATGTTTCTCTGGTATGGAAAGATTTTTTTTAGAATCTCGGAAATTTATATAAAAATTTCTTGATGTTTAGAAGTCTTTGTAGTATAGTAAGTTGCGTTGTTTTCAGATTTAAGAGGCACGTTATATGATGTTGGGTAGCAGAATATGACAAGTTCGTTCCAATCGCAGCCTTTTTAATGTAAGCAGAATCCAGTTTCCTAAAAAGCTCGTTCCTTAAATGAGGTAATCTATGGCAACAATTACAAAGAAAGAACTTATCGATCGGATAGCGGAACGTACACAAGCAAAAAGAGTAACAGTGAAATCGATAGTCCAGGCGTTCCTTGATGAGATTATTGGGGAACTGTGTCAGAATAACCGTTTGGAATTTCGAGACTTCGGTGTCTTCGAGACGAGAACCAGGGCCGCCAGAGTTGCACAAAATCCCAAGACCCTCGAGCGTGTTGAGGTTCCGTCGAAGCGAACGGTGAAATTTAAGATGGGTCGGCTGATGAGAGATAATCTCTGTTCTGATACCATAGAATCAGCCGAGAAAAAATGATTTTAGGAAAAATAACCGCCGTCCACAACAAAACGCAGTTAAATCCGGTTACCAACAGTGAGCTTCAATAGTTTGTGGAGCGCGCAGACATTAGTTTGTTTTATTCAAGCTGTTCAAAAGGAGCGTTTATGTCAGACGGGAAAGTTAAGTGGTTTAACCCGAGAAAAGGTTATGGATTTATCGCTACCGATGACGGCCGCGATATTTTCGTCCACTACTCAAGTATTTCAGGTAATGGATATAAATCTCTTGCCGAAGGTGAGCCTGTTACTTTTGAAATTGTCGAGGGTGACAAAGGACTCAGGGCTGAGAATGTAGTTGCCAAATCAGACCCGGTCAGTAAAGAAGAGTCGTAAAGCTGCTTGTTGTTAAATGCGGGCGTGAGGAGAGATTATAAATAAGTATTGTTTCTTCATCCCTTACTGCTTGATTCGGTTTTAGTATATGGCAAGGGCGGTTTCATACAACTCAGGGTAATCATCAATGGTTGGAATTTACTCCATATTCACTTAAAGAAATATCAATACGTAGTGTGAAAAACGTAATACATCATTTGAACCTATGAGTGTCGGAGAGTATCAATCAGGTCTGGATTGTAACGTACTGGTGCTGAATAAGCATTATATGGCCATACGGATAATCGGAGCCAGGCGGGCTTTTTCTTTGCTCTGGCGGGATCTCGCCGAGGTCGTCTCACTGGAAGAAGGTCGTTATTCCAGTTATGATTTCCATAGCTGGTGCGAGGTCAGTCAGTTCAGGCGCAATTTCGAGCCGGATGGACACGATTGGGTATCCACTGTGAATTTTTATATCGCCGTGCCTCGAATAATCAGATTGTTGTTCTACGATCATTTGCCGAGAAACGAAGTTAAATTCAATCGCAGAAACATCTTCGCCCGCGACAAAAACAGGTGTCAATATTGCGGAAAGCGATTCCCAACCAGTGAATTATCCCTCGACCACGTTATCCCCAGAAGTTCGGGCGGTAAAGCAACCTGGACAAATATTGTCTGCGCCTGTCCGGCATGTAACGTTCAAAAGGGCGGACAAACACCGAAGACGGCGGGAATGAAGCTGATAAAACAACCAATCAAACCCAAACATAATCCGATGGCTCACATTCACCTCGGCCATGAACGCTATAAAAGCTGGAAACAATTTCTCGATCATGCATACTGGTCGGTTGAGCTGAAATAATGTCGTAAAACACTTAATTAATTCAAGATTTTAGCATCAGGGGGGCTCTCTTCGATTTCTGAGAGAGATACTTGATCTCACTTTTCCTTGATGTCACTATATGGAATTCTGTATAATAAAAGTAGGAAGGTACAAGGGTAAAAAATGACAGATACAAAGGACATTAAAAACCGGCACTTAGTAATTTTCCTGTTGTTAGCATTCGCGACGACTAACTGTACGGCAGCCGTCGAAAACCTGCTGACTAATCCCGGATTCGAGAATGGAAATACTTCCGGATGGAAAACCTGGGGCTGTAGTCTAAGGGCCGTAAGGGATCCGGTACATTCCGACGACTATAGCGTATGGGTATATAACCGGACGCAGAACTGGCAAGGGCCTGTTCACTCTGTCATCGGGAAAATGGAGCACGGAAAGACGTACACCGTCTCGGCCTGGGTCAAACTCGACAACGCCGCAAGCGCACAGGTCGCCGTAACATTTATGCAAATGGACGGACGCGACGTCCGCTATATTAATGTGGGTTCATCAAGCGTATCTGATAGCCGGTGGACACAGGTCTCCGGTGAATTTACACTGGAGGTGGTCGGAACACTGGAGGATATGGACGTTTACTTCGAAGGTCCTGCACCGGGGATTAATTTCTACCTTGACGATGCGGAGCTTTTGGAATTGGTTCCTGAAACTATAGAGCCTAACGCTGCCGGCATCGTGGATGTCAATACAGTTTATCAGGAGCTTGAAGGTTTCGGTGCCTCGGGTGCCTGGTATGAAAACTGGTTAACGGCTCATCCCAAGCGAAACGAAATATACGATTGTTTATTCAGGCAGTTGGGCCTCGATATTTACAGGATACGAAACACCTACGATATCTCAAGCAGTAATATAAGCAACACGGCAACGATAGTCCGGGCGGCCGAATCTTCGCTGGGGCACCCGATAAAGGTAATGGTTTCATCCTGGTCGCCGCCGGCTTACCTCAAAAGCAACGGCAGTACTGTGCGAGGTACTCTTAAGAAAGATGCTAACGGTGATTTCATGTACGACCAGTTCGCCCAATGGTGGGCGGACAGCATCGAGGAATTGGCCAGTTACGGCATCGATGTCAACTATGTAAATATTCAAAATGAGCCGGATTATTTAGGCGACTGGGACACCTGTAAATTCACACCCTATGAAACGTCGAGCTGGGCCGGCTACAACCTTGCTTTCGAGGCGGTCTATCAGGAACTGAACCTGCGAATGCCCGATATGCCGAAGCTCCTCGCCGCCGAGGCATGCGGCTGCGGCGTTTCCCAAAGTTATATCGATGCGCTTATCGACCCCAATCACGTTTACGGATATGCCCACCATCTTTATGCCGGTGGCAGCCACGATGTCCCCGACGGTTATATCCCCTCGATGGAAAACTTCGCGGCACAATATGGTGACAAGCCGTTGCTGCAGACGGAATTCGCAAACGGTCAATCGCAGACCTTGACTTTTTCCGATGCAATGAACCTGGCGCTTCTGATGCACAATTCTCTCACCGTCGAGGGAGTATCGGCCTATCTATACTGGGAGCTGTTCTGGCAGGAACCCAAGGGCCTGGTTAGTCTCGATAATCCCTGGCAGAGCAATCCCGGCTATACGATTAATACTACCTATTACGCCTTTAAGCACTATTCTGCGTTTACCGATCCCGGCTGGTATCGTGTCGAAGCATCGACCGATTCGAATGGCCTGCGAATCAGCGCCTTTAAGAACCAGGACGACACCGAATTAACTATAGTAATCATCAATACCTCTGATATCGCCATCGACTTATCACTTTCATTGGGGGATTTTTCGCCGGATGACTCCGAGGTATATCGAACCAGTGGAAGAGAGTGCGCAGCTTATATCGGCACGTTCGATCAGTCGCAGTCACTGTCGCTTGGCCCGCAAACAATAACTACAATTCACCTGACGGGTACGGTTGAAGGATTGGATGAGCAAATTCCCGAAGATGACGCCGCAATCGAAGAAGTTCAGCTCGATCCAGAATCCGAAAACGACGGAATTGCTAATTCTGTTTGACCTGACAAATTTCTCTGAATCGAATCAAAAAAAGGGACCTGAACTGAATAAATCAGTATAGGCCCCTGATTATCGTATATACAATACTATCGTCCGGCGGTCCGCAGAAATAACAAATTAATCCTGCCAAATATGATGTAAAACCCATCAGCAGGTCTTTATTATCAGGGATTTCGATGTATGGAAAAGATGCGTCGATTTGCTTATATTGTCCTGTATGACTTGTCTTGAGAATCACCGAAGGAACAGGAAAATGGAATCTTAACCTAAAGAACTATTAATCAAGATTAATAGTTGAATATATGTTTTCTCCTGATTCTGAATTTGGTGGCACTTTCACTCGTTAATTTACGTCTATTACACCACAATACACTTAATTCATGTTGTATGTCTCTTTAACAATCCGAAGTATATATTTTTATTGAATGTCCATCACGATTTTATCAAGTGTAAAATTGACACCGGAAGTGTCGTTGGAACCTGTTACAATCACACCGTCATTTGATTTTGAAACGTAACCGGTCACGTTTACCTGAACTGTGTAGCTTCCCGAAGGAAGCCTTTCAATGGTATAACTTCCATCAACGTGGCTATTTCCACCGTTGCCGGAATAGACGTCTGAAAAGGCATACACACTTGCATCGCTAATAGGTTCTCCTGTGTCGCTGTAGATATACCCGGATATTGAGCCGGCCTTTGACAGGTAAAAATCTATCCCTGGAGTTTCGTTGGGTGCTGTAACATTGATAATTTTTGCTTTTTGTTCATCGTAGCTATTGTCATACCACTCTCCGATTTATCCGTATCCTCTTGCACTGCTGTTTGCCGATATCAGATAATTCCCCGTCCGCAACCAGATAGTGTAACTGCCGTCATATACTGTGTGTCCCAATACATCTAATCCTTCGCCAGTTGACAGCATCCCTATGAACTCGATACCGCTTATCGGGGTTCCATCGTCTTCATCGTAAACATGCCCCGTAATTGATCCACCGATATCTAAGGTGAAATTTATACCGGAAGTGTCATTGCCCTCTGTGACAATCACATTATCCGTAAACGTTTCAGTGATTTTAGAGTCATACCATTCAGTGGCAAATCCTGTTTTTCTTACAGAAACCATATAATAATCCCAGGCAGGCAGATCGCTTATAACATATCTTCCGTTGGAATCGGTTTCTTCCCCGCGGCCGATCCAGTCTCCGTCTGGCAATTGGGCCACTGCACGTACCTCGGCACTTTCGACAGGAATTCCATTAACATCAATTGCAAAACCAGATATTGATCCACCACGGGATAGCGAGAAATTAATGTTGGGTGTATCATCAGGTGGAATTACTTTTACGTCGGTGGCAAAATCAGCGTCATAATCATGTTCATACCAGAGTCCTATGAACCCGGGTGCATTTGCTTTCACCTCATACGCCCCAAGAGGTAAACATTCAACCGTATAGCTTCCACTTGAGTCCGTAGTAGCATGAAATCCATCATCTAATTCCTCGCTGCTTGGGACTACTCGGATTTCTACTCCTTCGATAGGTTCGCCGGTTTCATTATTGTAAACGTATCCCGATATCGAACCACCCTCGGTCAGGTAGAAGTCTATGCCCAAGATATTACCTGCCGAGGGAATAGGAATAATAGTTGCCTCATTCGAGTACATGATGTTGTCATAGTACTCCCTGGCAAAGCCCGATTTGAAGGCCCTGATCTTATAGTCTCCAGATACTTCTCCTCGTTGTTCAATGATTTTAATTCTATAGCTTCCATCTGATTCCGTTGTCGTTTCCCACCATCCTTCTTTATCCAATCGTGTTAATTCAACGGTTGCCCCGGGAATAGGCTGGCCATCTAACTGGAACACAAAGCCGCTAATTGATCTACCCAGGACTGAGTTTGAGGCTAACATTAAAAATATTGAACAATATAAAAAGAATTTATGAGCTTTCATCCTTTTGCCTCCTAATTATTTTTCGTTCTTCCGCAATAAAAACGAAATTACTATATCCTCATTAACGCCGAAATAACAGCGAAAATCTAATTCAATCTCGATGTTGATATCAGTGCTCGGAGAGTCTTTGAAATGTACCAAAGCAATTACAATTATATAGTAAATCGAGAATTGAAACAACATTTTTATTGATAGCAATAGACTGACTGTATTCAAGGCGATGCTCTTCATTTGCTTTTCAAAGTAAAATCGAATAACAAATCACTAATCACAAAACACGAGTCACAAGTCATGGTCATTTTTCGGCGAAAAATGAGGAATCTCCTTGTATGCCCGCCAGGTAGGGGTATTATATAAAGTTGGCCGATGGAATGGCCCAAAATAGCAGATGGAAAATGCAACTCAAAAGTAAATTCTAAATCCGAAATCTCCCTAAGGGATGGCCAAGCCACGAAACTCATGGATTCAAAAACTAATTTGAAAAAACAAAGCCAATTTCAAAAAAGTCAAATCGGGTTAAGTTTATTATTAACAATGGATTATCACAGAAATGAGCGATCGGACACTTAGTAAAAACAAAGCCAAACAAAGCCAATTTCGATTAGCCCCCGGATTTACTCTGGGGATTCAAATCTTGATTATCGCAATTTTTCGGCGAGAAACTAAATAGCGATTTGAAATAGCACTTGATCCAGGTCCAGTGCATAACCAAATGAACCAGCATCAAAACAATAAAAACGACAGATATAATAAAGTGAATATCACCCCATTCGTGGCGCATCATAGTCCACAACGACTTAATCTCCTCAGCGCCTTGCCCGCCGCGAAAGCCCCGGCCGTACCCGCCGCCTGTGCCGGGCGGCAGAATAAAACCGATGACGATGCCGGTAAACATCAAACCAAGCAAACTTATAAAACTAAACAAATCGACAATGAAATTAAACGTAATGCGTTTCATAAAATCCCCCTTAAACATGAGGTTTTATCGTGTTCCAGCGAAAACTTCGGAAACTGTAAGGTCTTATTATATAAGAATATGTTATCTCTAACGTTAGTAAAATAAAAATGTTCATTTTATATTTGAGCGGGATTAACAAATGTTCACCAATTGATTATTGATTATTTGCTGCGGATAATTAATAATCCAGCGTAAAATCGATATACAACGTTTGATTTGTGTAACAGGAGAAAAAGATATGACATCATTGTTGGCGGCAGCGGCGGCCGATAAGAGCGGCTGGTGGGATGCGATAATCAATTACGAAATCATCAGGGGAAACACCATCTGGCGATTCGCCCTTGTCTTGTTAGTGGTACTGGTTACTATGGTAGCTGGGCGGATCATTCAATTTGCCATGAGCGGCTATGCCTCGCGGTTAATGCGAAAAAAGGGTGAAGGCCTTCGGTCGCTTTTATTAAAAGCCCTCATTAAGCCGGTTTATGTGGCCATATTCGCATCGGGTTTATTTCTGGCTAAGATTCCTTTATTCTTCAACGACGAAACCGGAATACGATTCGCAATCGACGCCGGGTGGACAAAAATCGCTCAGGTAGTGGCGGCTGTTTCGGCGGCCTATGCCCTTTACCGGCTTGTGGACGTTATCGAATACTATCTGAACCGCTTAGTCAGCAAAACGGACACCAGGCTTGACGACATGCTCGTTCCCATCGTGCGCAAGGCCCTGCGTTTGACGATAGCCATCATCGCGATTCTTCTTATCGCTGAGAATATCTTAGGACAAAATATACAATCGCTTCTGATGGGTGCCGGCGTCGGCGGTCTTGCGATAGCATTTGCGGCTAAAGATACAATTGCGAATTTCTTCGGCTCGATAACCATTTTTACCGATCGGCCTTTTCAAATAGGTGAGCTTGTAAAAATCGGCGAGCATCTCGGGCCGGTCGAGGAAGTCGGCTTTAGAAGCACGCGGGTACGCACGCTTGAGGGCAATCTTGTCACGATACCCAACAGCGTTATAACAAGTTCGACCGTGGAAAATATCGGCAAGCGTCCTTTTATTCGCAGGACTTCCAATATCACCATCACGTATGACTCCGGTCATACGAAAACAGAAAGGGCGGTGGAGATTATTAAAGATGTACTTGCAAACGTGCCGGAGATAAATACGGACCCCGATAAGCCGCCGAGGGTGTACTTCAGCGATTTCAACGACTGGTCATTGAATATTTATACCAGTTACTGGGTAAAACCGCCGGATTACTGGTTGTTTCAGGAGGTGAACGAGCGTGTTAACTTTGAGATTATGAAGCGATTCGGGGCCGAACAAATTGAGTTCGCTTTCCCGAGCCAGACACTTTACGTTAAGAAAGATACTTAAAGCATAACCGTTTGCATCGGTTTATAATGCCGACACAAATAATGCTTAATAAGCGTTTATTCCTTACCCGCTTGGGAAGCTTCTGCCTTAGTAGAAACCGGCGGCGGGCCGTCAAAATCGGTAATATCAAAAGCCTGCTGTTCGTGCTCCGACAGAATCGGCTCGGTTATAATCCGCGGCGTTATGAAAACGACCAGTTCGGTGATAACGGTACTTTCGCCTTCGAACATGAAAAGTTTACCGAGTATCGGTATGTCACCGAGCAGGGGAACTTTATTTATCTGCTGGGTGGTATCTTTCTTTCGCAGGCCGCCCAGGACGACAGCGTGACCGTCCCTCACCAGCGCTATTGTATCGACTTTACGAGTGTCAACAATGGGCACATCACTCGACGAGACCTGGACCTGGCCGATTACGACACCAAACTCAGGCAGAATACGCATTCTTACCATACCGTCCCTTGTGACATGTGGTGTAACTCCGAGTTTGATACCGACGTTTTTGAATTTGACCGTTTCGGTGACGGTCGAGCCGGTTATGGTTCGTTCGACATAGGGATGCTCGGTAACGATATCGAAAAGAGCCGTTTCATTATCGAGGACCATAATTCTCGGATTTGCAAGCAGCTTGGCATTGATGTTTTCCTTCTCGGCTCTCAATTGTGCATTGATATCGATATGGTCGTTGAGCAGCCCGAATTGCAAATATCCGTCTGTTGCAGCAGACGTTTTACTTGTCCCGGCACTAAAGCCCGCCTTAATAGACGGGTCGGTTATGCTGGAGACGTAGGTATCGCCGCCGGACTTACTAACCGTTATGTCGTCGCTGATGGCGTAATTGCTGGCGTTGTAGTTGGTTCGCCTGCCGGCATACCAGTCGATGCCAAGATCAAGATTGTCCTTGCTGGTAATATCGTAAATCCTTACTTCCACCAGCACCTGCGGGGTGATGCGGTCGATTTTTTCGATCAGAGTTGCAATATCTCTGACTTTATTCTCGGTGTCGGTGACAATTACGTGGCTGGAGCCCTGGATGGATGATACCGAACCCTGAGTTGATATGAATTTCTCCAGTGCTTTGACGACTTCGGTGACATCTGCGTAAATAATTTCGAATGTCTCTGTCGTCAGTCTTTCGGAAATCTCGGGCATTTCTTCGCGTGGAAGTATTCGAACAACGTTTTCACCCTTTATGTAGGCGCAGCCGTGCACATCGAGAATGCCCTGCAGGGCCTCTTCGACCGAGACGCCGGTAAGCGTGACGGTAACATTTCCGGTCACGTTCGGGCTTTTAATAAAATCGACATCTACCTGCTCGGCAAGCTGTCTTATGACCATTTCGATAGGCACGTCACTGACATCAATGGATACTTTCTTTTGCATCCTCATCTCAAGCTGGCTTAACGGTTTTTCTTCTGTTCGGTTATCTTTTTCTTCGTCGGCGCCGATGGTATTGGAGAGAACGCAGCAAGAGCTGATAATCGCCCAGATGAATATCACTCTTAATTTCGCGGTTTTTTTCATAATATTTCCTTTATGAAAGTCAATTCTTATCGAATATTGTGTTTATTGAACATTTCATTATTATTCAACTGCCCGAGCACGGGAAAACTCTTACGTTTATTTTCCTTAGCTCTGTATTTTATCTATCTCTATCTGTTGCTCTTCCCACTCCTGCTCTTGCTGATCCATTTCTATATCCGCCACCTTTTTCATCCACCTTTTTCCATCTTTCTCGAAGATGACGAAATCCCGTTCGATTTCCACAACGGTGGCATCATCTATTTTGTCGTTCAGGTGCACAATTCGGTTTCCGATGACAGCGGACGGTTTGTCATGGCTGTAGAGAATTCCTCTTACACTGAGCATATCCAAACTACTGCTTATACCGTTAGGATCGGTTTGCATAGCGATCGGCATGGCTGTTCGGCTCGAGGGTTTAATGGGATCCCTTAATCCCATGGGAATCTGCTCCGGAATTTGCCAATCTATTTCGTTATCGGAATGAACTGTAGTAACAACTGATGCGTTATCATTCGTAGCGCCTTTTGTTTTTCTCGGAGCTTTACTAAGTACCTGTCTGAACATAAAAATCATAATGATAAAAAGAATTGGTATTAAGATCACCATTACCTTTTGTCTTGAGTCGCCGGTACCCTTGTTTTCCGGGAAGATTCTGTGCTTTATCTGCTGCCACAGTTCGGTTGCTTTTCTGGAGCCGGAGTGGGTGGTTCCAGACTGTTCTTGTTGACTATCTTTACTCGCTGACTGTACAAGCCGATACGGATTTGAGGCCTGGTGATCATGCATTTGGCCGTTAGATCGCGTATCGGACTGCGAAATCGGCCCGCCCCTGAAAACAGATGAGGATTCTTTTTGTGGACCCGCTTTATTCTGTTCATCGTGCGTATCCATTATATTATCTCCTTACCGAAGTCTTCTGTTTGACTTGCTCGATTTTTTAATATTATTTTGCCTCTGACTTCCTTCATATTTTTTCATCCGACATTTGTTGTGAAGACTTTGCAGTAGTTCTGTTTTCCTGTTGCTTTTTTATAAGGGCAGCCACATCTATTGTTATCTGGTAAGCCGATTTAACTTGATTTGACCGAGTTAATCTGAACTCGTTCACGAAAAGGACGGGCTGGTGCCTCTCTAAAGCATTCAGAAAAGCGGCGAATTCATTGAATCCCGTGGTGAAACTAATATTGATGTGACTCTCGGAAATATTTTTTAAATCGGCTTCATCCGAAGTGGTGCGCTTGTTTTTATTTTCGACGTTTAGCGAAGCAACATTCTTGTCGCGTGCGATTTGACTTATATCGAATGTGAGATTGGCCGAATTTTCGAAGTCAATAACGAAAGCATCCAGTTTTTTTCGCAAATTCTCGATTTGTCCGAGTAATTGTTTTTGAGACTCCTCGCTCGCTGCATTTTGTGCGAACTCATACATCTGTTTTTTCTTGTCAAGCTCGCTTTCAAACCTTTTTTTACTGCGGTTTTGCGGCCCGAGAACGAGCATATAGATCAAGACAAACAGGGCCATAGAAGCTGCCGATATCACAGCCAGTATCTTCAGATTCCTTTTATAAGTTTTCAAAAAGTTCATGTTATAATTCAGCCTTAAAGACACAATCAATCAGGTAATAGACAACATCCTCTCCCCCGAGAGTGCCGGATTCTTTTGAAACACCGACCTTATCAAGTCTCGGCCCAAGCAAAGCGGAAGAACAAATGTAATCACGAAATTCTTTAACCGCTTTGTCGCTGTTGGAAAGCGAGCTGTCACTGACGGTCACCCGCATCGTTGTCACAAAAGTATCGATATCTTCCATTATGTCCGGATCATCTTTTCCCGGTACTTTTTTCTTCACAGTATCCTGCTCAACTTCGAGCTTGGTCAATACGACTGAGTTAGGCATGTTTTCCACTAATGTCGTTAAAATCGGCGACCATTGACTGAATTTTTCTATTGATGATTTAACCTCCGACAGGCAAACACCATAGTGGATTTTCTCCATCTCCAGTCTTTTTTGCTGTTCTACGGCGTCAGACAATTCGTCAATCTTTTCCGTCAGTGTCGTTATTTCCTTCTGCTTTTGCGATACGGCGACTTTGTTGTGCATATACAATCCGACGATTGTAATTGCGATAACAATCGGTACAACAGCGGATATCACCGCAAAAGCTATGTCCGTAGGACCATTTCTGAACGGAACACCCTGCCCCTTTAGCAGATCTATTTTGAACACGGTATTCATTGCTCTGTTATTCATGTTATTTCTCACGAGCTTATCTCAATAGTCCTCATAGCAAGTCCGGCTGCAACCGCCATTGCCGGGCCATTTTCCTTTAAAAAGTCTCCGTATTGATCGGATGTGCGGCAGAGCGTACTGTCAAATGGATTCCATAAACAGGCTTCGATTCCGAGGCGACGACTCAATAACTCAATAAAACCTCTTATTGGTGCAAAACCACCGCAGACAAATAATTTTTCAACGGGTTTCGATTTTTCACTGGCTGCATAAAAACGCAGCGTCTCGGATACATCTGCTATCAATTCGTCAGAGGCCTTTTCCAGGTGTTCGTCGAGCTGGGGCTGTTCGCCCGGTGAACCGCCGAAAAAAATCTCCTCGATCGCTTCCGACGAAGCATTATTCGCTTCTGCAATCCGAGCGATTATATGATCGCCTGCACAGGCCGTATCACGTATGAACGGCCATCCCTCATCGCTCATAATTGCCAGGGTAGTATAGGAGTTGCCGACATTCAGAATTGCAGTCGTGGATTTTTCATGCTCGCCGACAAGATTATTGAAACAGTTTAACAGCGCCAGTCCGTCAACATCCATTAAGACACACTTCAGTCCGGCTTTTTGAGCTATCAGCTTTTTGCCTTTAATCAACGTATATGTGGCTGCAGCCAAAATACCTCTGGTTTTGTCATCACCGTTAGGTATAAGCTGGTAATCAACAACAGCCTGTTCAGGATTAAACGGACAAACCAGTTCCGCTTCCAGGGATACCGCTCCATCTATTTCTTCGCCTTGTAACGGAGGAAACTCAAAATCCCGCACTGCTATTTCCGGGCCGCTTACCCCACAAACGGCTAAGTTGGTCATAGGTCTGTTTTTGACTTTCAGCTTTGTCGCAACAAAGCAATCGTGGATCGCTTTGACTGTATTTGTATCGATTCCGCCGTGCGCCATGTTTCGTCCCTGTAAACTGTTGCGCCGGTCTGCTATTTGTGATATACCGGCCGCGATTACCTCGTAGCCGGTGTCGTCTTTACGCATAGCAACTATCTTGACGGCGGACGAACCAATATCCAGTCCACAGACTTCATCCCTTTTTAGATTGAGTATTCGCTTCAAGTTTAGATTGAGTATTCGCTTCAAGTCCATAACACGTTAGTCGGCTTGGCAGGCAGGTCGTATTACTGAAAAGGTGCTAATCTTTTCGGTCATATAGGGATAGACAGGTTACGAAAACGGGACGTCCTAAAAAATGATTGGTTGTCGATAACTTTTCAATGTTTTGTTCTATCACGTACCTGAATTATGTGAATTGTGGATTATTTATAACCAATTTGGAATGGATTTTTGTATGTCCCTAAAAGGTTATCGGGCGTTCGATAAAATGTGAAAAAATGCTGTTACAGAATTATTTTAACAATCGTTAAAATTGTGATTATCTATAACTTACAATCCTCTCCGGATTATCGGATTGTATTTTGGCATCAAATCATGAGCCAACCGGTCGGTAATCGTGCCAGCCGGCGGGCGCGGGAACATACTTGCCCTGCAACCATATATCGCCGGGCAATATACCTTCGAGAACTCTACTGTCAAAATAATAGTATTTTAGATATCCGTCCTTACCAATCAAACCGACTACGCCTCGGATCGCTTCGGTGATTGTTCCGCGCAGGATTAAATCGTCCTGGGGGCTACTGTACTCCTTCCTGTTTCCTACATTTTCCGCGCCCCAGCCTCCTCCACCGACTGTCAGGGCCGCTTCAACCACCGTCTGTTCCGGCAAAAGTCTGTCATATTCTTTTACTTCTGCAGGCACGTAAACTCTTACCTTCCTTCTTCCAACACGCTGCCATTCCCAATAACCGCCACTACCAGTTTCATCCTGCAGACCGATGGGGGCATACTCAAGGCCGGTAACGTTAGTGATACCATCTTCAGACAAGCCCGGGTCAACAACCTTGATTACTCCCTGGGCAACCAGCCCGAGGATATTTGGGTTATCTTCTGAAGGCTTTCCATCGGCATCGTGATCACCGTCAACCGTTATGGAATCGGCTATCCAGATATTACCGGATGCTACAACAGTAATTTTGCCTTTTACCACCTGGCCGCCGTCATGGCTGTCGAGAGTACCACCGATAACAACGTTTCCGTCCACATAAATCTGACCTCCCGGTTCGGATTCCACTCCGGCGAAATCCTGAGAGACATAAGTATTGTCGATATTCTGAATGATTCTCTGGCCTGTATCGTTTGCATCTTCAGGGGCATAGTGATAACCGTAAATATAGTATTTCTCGAACGTGTCTCCGCCGCTGCCGTCTTTAATCTTATAATCATACGTGTTTCCCTGGTTACCCCGGACGGTACAATCATTTGTGATGCGGACTTTACCGATGTCGTCTTCAACAAAGAATTCAAGCTGAACCGCAGCTTGCGGATTTGAAACAGATGAGGATACAACCGGTGAGAGCTTGTATTGTGGGTTTGTGCTGTCTTTAAAGCGATTTATCTTGTTCAGGACAGTATCTGTGTCTGTTATTCTATTGTCAGGTTGGTCAAAAAGAATTCCATTATCGAATGCATCCAAAACCGATCCATATTTATCACTGCCGTTGCTGGTATATCTTGATTCGCCCATCCCCACAGGTTGTAAAAATTTTGGATCGCCGCTTAAGTGAATATCGATGTTATCAGGATTGTCCCCCAAATCGTTAATATGCAGCGGCATATCAATAATTTCTCCGTCGGCGAAATGGACTTCGGTAGTGCTGCTGGTTCCGGTCGGAACCTCACATCTACCCATATCCCAGCCGCTTATCGCCTGGATGACCAAAACATCGACTGTTCTTGTGAATGCACCGCAGCTACCCCTGGATATAACTTTATAAACGGGGCGAGAGCCGGCGAACGAATAGAGCATAACCTGGTAGTCGGCATCGCCGCTTGGCAAATTGATTTTACTGCTTGCACCGGGATCATCCTGTTGAATTGCACTTAGCATGTCCTGATTCTGAGACATCCAGAAAATCGCTTTTTCATAGCCTGCCTCGGCAGCGAGCATTGAAATTGTTTCATTTTTCATTTTAATCGCATTGTGCCTGACGCCATAGGCGACTTTTAACATACCTATCCCTAAAAAAGACAACAACATAAGCGATACAACAACCAGGACAAGCGATGAGCCGTTCAGACGGCCGTGGATTTTGAGCTGAGCCGAATTCGGTTTTGATTTTTTAATCCCCACAATCTCAATCCTCCAATTCACTTTTTGAACTCACCTCGGCCACATATTTCGCATTAATGTCGAGGTCATTACTTTAACGGTTTCATTAGTTTCAGGGTCTGTTAGATTAATATTTATTCTAACGCAACCCTGGCCAACGCCGTTTATTGTTGTGTGGCTAAAAGAACCTACTTCGGAGTCTTCTTCTATAGATACATTGTCTGCAAGAACTTCTGTGATTACACCGGTGGTATTTCTGATACCGCCATCGCCCGGTACTGCACCGGGCGGATACGGACCATAGTCAATCTTCAGTTGATTGTTTTCGATATAAAACAGAGCATAAGCCGTTGCCTTCTTGGAGCTATCCATTAAATTACTACTATCCGTTTCGTCGAGCGCAACATCCCAGTACCTGAATTCCACGGCGTCTCCGGAAACAATCTCCTCTGGATCCGATGTTTCCGGTAATGCCGGCAGGAAAGTACTCTGGTTGACTTTATAAATTGTATAACTAAGCCGATTTGCTTTTCTTCCGATACTTCCGAAAGTTAAAGTAGTCACCAGTGCATCCTGTTTGATCTCTTTGTTTGCCGAATCATAAATTTTCTGCCAGCCGCGATTACCGCCGATCAGAAGTACCCCGACGGCCAATGCAACTATCGAATTTAACGTCATCGCCAGGGCAATCTCGATCATGGTCACACCGGAATTGAATCTGTAATTTCTTTTTGGAATTTTGTGTTTCATTTCTGGTATTCCATTATTAAATTTGAAGTTCAAATTGACCTTCGATTATCCGGCCAATATTTTTATCCGCCTGCCCCATCAACCCGTACATAAGTTGTCAGAATAATGGGACTAAGATTCTCCGGTCCACTTTTCCTTTCGGTTGTGTCCTGCTGGCTTGAACCGAACATCACAGTTACGTTAAGTTGTCGAAGTATTACCTGTGAGATATCATCCTGTGCGACATCCGACCATGTAAGCATGGCCATCATCGGCACATCATCGACCACGATATCATATACGGCATCCCGAAGCGGGCTGCCAAGGCCCTGTCCTGCGCCCTGGCTAAAATGAGAGGGAATCGGCAACGGTGAAGAAAAGCCAAGCCCAAGGGCCTTCGGATTATATTCTGATGAGCCGCCGGTGCTCTTCCAGTCTTCGAGCAGCAATTGTGTGACACGCGTGGCGATAATCTGGGAACGTGCTATTTGTGCGTCTCTGGCGGCATAATATTGATAACTTAACGCCCCAATTGAAGATATGACCAAAACGACCATAGCCGCCATCACTTCAACCAATGTCACTGCCGGTACAAATTTGTTTTTCCTGATTGTCATGATCTCCGTCCAATCCTGATTATACCTGCATGGTTTATGAACCCGTTGTACGTGCAATTGTCAGGAGCAGTGATTGCAATGTTATAATTAATATTCGAGGCAGGTAATTACTTGTTAATAATATTCCCCTAATCTGAGTTTAGAACTCACACTATTTAAAATATACATCGGAAAAAACAATAAACAAAAAATAATTACTGAATAGAAAAAGATTATTTTTTTACTCTATTTCATATATATCCATTTTGGCCCGAATCAGCATAAAATTACAGGACCGGCCAAAGGGTAAGCTGACTCTATTAACGGAACTTCGAACATCATAAAATTAAGTGGCTATGATCATTCCAATCATAGCCACTTTTGCTTCAATCAAAGTAATTACTTTGAGCGACTCAGGCTTATTGACAGCCAACCCAGCCTCCTTGTTCGCTCTGGAACGTCCGATATGACGTATAAAGAAGACCTTTGAATTCCTCTTCATTGAAAACCGCGGATCATTCTTACGGACCCCAGGAGCCATCAACCCGCAGTAAATACGGACCGTCGGTCGGTGCATCGGCTCCGCTGCCGTTGGCAACCGTAATTTCGGCAATGCCGTTAGCATTTATATTGGTAATGCTGTAATTTGCGGTCAAGAAATAGGTGCCATCCAAATCCGACGTGCTAAAGCCCAGGGCCTGCCTCGTTGCGGCATTACTAAGAAGGGGATTCAAAGCTTGAGCTGTAGCAACGCTCGTCTCTGCACAATACGCACGAACCGCCGTACGGATCGTACCTGCGGTGGCGTTGGCTTCCGACCACTTGGCCTTGTCGATACGGCCCTGCATAAGTGGAATTGCCACCGCCGCCAGAATACCGACGATGAGAATAACCACCATCAGCTCCACCAGTGTAAAACCTTTTCTTCTTGTCATCTTTCATCTCTCCTAAAAAAGTTTTGAAATATGTTTATATAAATGTCTCACTTGTGCATTATTAAAATCGGCTAAATCAATAAGCGACTAAATCACAACTCGCAAATTAAATGTCACCTTTTACACATCCGACATTGTGAAAATCGGCAGATACAGTGCAATAACCACTACCGATACAATCGCACCAACCGTAATAATCATAATTGGTTCGAGCAGACTCATCATTGTAGTAATGGTTGCATCGACTTTTCGTTCATAATGCTGACTTGCCCTCTCAAGAACTATGGGCAATGAACCGCTTTCTTCACCGACCTGTATCATTTTAACGACCATATTTGGGAAAAAGCCCGCGGCGGCCATGCTCAGGGAAATATTTGAACCGCCGACAATGTGCTCTCTGGTCCGCATTATGGCCGACCTTATAATATCGTTGTCGGTCATTCCGGTGAGTATGTTGAATGCCTCGAGCACAGAGACGCCCGAAGTAAGTAAAGTCGAGGTGGTTCTGCAAAAGGTAACTATAAAGGACTGGCTGAATACCTTTCCAAACAAAGGCAGACGCAGAGCCAGTTTGCTGAACGTATAATGTCCCTTTGGAGTTTTTGACACAAAGGTGCAAATTACAACAAGCATCACAATAAAGCCCACGATATAGAGCAGGTTATGTGCAAGCATATCATAGAATGTCATGAAACCCTGGGTAAAAGCCGGTAGCTCGCCACCGATCTGGGTAAATATCTTTCGGAACCGCGGGACAATAAAAGCCATTATAAATATGACTATTATGATTATAAATGTAAGGACAAAGATAGGATAAGCCATCGCGCCTTTCACTTTTTTGGCCAGCTTATCACGATTATCAAAATACAGAGCCAGCTTATTCATCGCCCCTGCGATATTTCCGCTGGTTTCACCGGCCTGTAACATGGCACAGCAGAGCCGGTTGAATATTTTCGGATATTCGGCAACGCTTTCTGAAAAAGTTTGTCCCTTTTTGACTTTTTCCGAGATTTGCTGCAGGACCCCCTGGAGATATTGATTGTCTGTATCATGGCCTACTATGTCCAAAGCGGTGGTGATGGGAATCCCGCCCTCGAGCATCGTGGTCAATTGCCAGCAAAGTGCCGCCAGATCCGATGACCTGATACTCTTGGAACGAATCGATCGCCGGGCCTTGGGGGATTTGCCGGCTATTTCCTTAACGGAGATGGGTGTAAATCCCTGCTCGCGCAGCCGATCAAGTACATCGGTTGAGTTATCCGCCTGCAGAAGACCTTTCTTTTGTATTCCTGTCAAATCACGAGCGACATAACCATAGCTTTTCATTTATTTACAACCTTCCGCTATATGACAATCCACTTATTGGATTTTTCCCGTAAAAGAAACTCTAAGAACCTCTTCTGCGGTAGTTAAACCCTGCAGCACCTTACTCGCTCCGCTTTCAAGTAATCCGCCATAGCCTTTTTTACGTGACGCCTCTCTGATCTGGGCCTCGCTATGATTGGCAACTATCCCCTCTTTAATATCGTTATCCACAACCAGGAACTCAAAGATGGGTAATCTGCCCAGATACCCCGTCCCTCCGCAGGCGGTACAGCCTCGACCATGATAAAAGACGGCGTCTTTGATTTTCTCTTGATCGAGCTGCAAACGTTTAAGAGTCTCTTCATTCAGCTTAGCAGGTTCTTTGCAGTGGTCGCAGATTTTTCTGACCAGTCTCTGTGCAACAATCAGGTTCAACGACGAAGCCAGCAGAAAACGCTCTATTCCCATATATAACAACCTGCTTATAGCACTGGGGGCATCGTTGGTGTGAAATGTGCTTAAAACCAAATGTCCCGTCAACGACGCTTTTATTGCTATTTCAACAGTCTCTTTGTCTCGAATCTCACCTATCAGGATTATGTCCGGGTCCTGTCTTAAGATCGCCCTCAGACATTTGGAAAAATCGAGCTCGATCTCCGGTTTGACCTGAATCTGGTTGATTCCTGCAAGACGATATTCGACAGGGTCTTCAACCGTTGTAATGTTTTTCGTCGGATCTTTCAGATAATTCAGCGCTGAGTATAACGAAGTACTTTTACCGCTGCCGGTCGGCCCGGTAACAATTATTATGCCATGTGGCTGCAGGAGCATTTCTTTCAGCTCGTCAAGATACTGAGGTTCAAGCCCGAGCTGATCTATATTGTGTTTTACCGCCGTGGCGTCCAGGATTCGCATAACCACTTTTTCGCCGTATATCGTTGGAATTGTCGAGACGCGGACGTCTATCGCCCTGCCGGATATCTTCATTTTGAATCGTCCGTCCTGCGGTAACCTGCGCTCGGCGATATCCATTCGTGCAATAATTTTAATTCTGGCGATTACCGCAGCCTGCATCTTCTTGGCCGGCGGGACCATGTCTCGAAGCACTCCGTCGATTCGCATGCGGACGACGGTAGTATTCTCCTGCGGCTCGATATGAATGTCACTTGCTCTGCTTTTTACCGCCTGACTCATAAGCAGGTCAACAAAACGAATGACCGGTGCTTTGTTCGCGGCCTCTTCGCCGTTTGTTTCCGGATCAACAATGCCCTCTAAAAAACTATCCTGATCTCTGATTCCCTGGACTTCTTCATCGCCGATTTCAATTTCGACAAGACTGCGAAGCTGCTGTTCCTCTACATCCGAACCGTGATAAATTAACTCGATGGCCCGCTGAATTTCCCGGGGTGAGCTGATTGCAGGTTTTATCTGGCGTTTCAACTTCAATGTGACGGTATCGATTGCGATTACATTAAGCGGATCGGCCATTACCACAACAACTTTGTTGTCAACTTCCTTGATAGCAACAAGACAGAATCGCTGAGCAATACTCTCGGGCAACAGGCGAGCGATATTTATATCTATAAAATCCACCTTATTGACGTCATTGAAGTGAACATACTCCATCCTGAAATGCTCAGCCAGGGCCGAAGTAACGTCATCATCGTTAAGCATTTTGAGCCGAAGCAGTACTTCACCGAGTCGGCCGCCCTGTTCGCGCTGTTTGTTCAGCACATCAAGCAGCTCTTCCCGGCTCAATAGCCCCTTGGCTACAAGCAGTTCGCCAAAGAATAAATATTCTTGGGCTTCAGGGATTTTAGAGATAGTCTGGATAGAATCCATTCGACTATCATAACCTCCACATATATGTTGCTTCCAATAACTCGCTTTCTACCTAAAATATAAGACAAAAATCACTAAATACAAAAGACCTGGCTTGTTTAATTTTTTCTTTGGTAGAAAATCTCCAAACCGATTTTTCTTCGGAAAATTAGCAGGCCGAATTAACGTAAAACTGAGGGGACAACAGCATGTGAAACCGGCTACAGCGGTAAATGTCGATAATATAAGTTATTGCCAATAATCGCCTTAGCAATATAATGATCTGTAAGACAATCGGTATGGGCTGTCCAATATTAAAAGAAGACAGCCCTATGTTGGAATTGTCTCGTACTCTTTATGGGACGCTTTCGCGATAACCTTATTAAAAGCATTGATATTTATCACAAATGACAAAAAAATTTCAGATTCTTATAATAAAGGTAGTAATATTTCCGTTCCGATCGAGGAGTTAATAATTAAAAAACTCAGGTTTACACCCGGGGATTTATGCTAAATTTCTTGACGAAAAGCCGAATACCGTTAATAATAACGCCGCCTATGGTCCTCGTTTTGTAGAAACCGTACAAAACCCGAACCGACGCGGATGTGGCGGAATTGGCAGACGCGCAGGCTTCAGGTGCCTGTTCCCTTATGGGAGTGGAGGTTCGACTCCTCTCATCCGCATTAAACCCCGGCCGCCAAAGGCCCCACCGAAGCGGGCCGCCGAGACAAACGCTGATTTTGTCATCCTGTATAAGCCTCAAGTGTCATTCATGCCTATGGCACACCCAAGGCGGAGCGAATGAAGTGAGTGGAGGAATCTGGGCATCGAAAATAAGAAACTACATACTGTGGCACATCCGGACAACTTTAAATTCCTGTCAACATTATTTTATTCATATAGGTCAAACTGTCCTTGAAGCGGCTATTGTTGATAATACTGCTATTCGTTATCTTTAAACCTCTTGTATTGTGGTTTTTGAAGATAATTTTTCCTGCTAATTACCTTGCGACGTGTTTCTTGCTCGAGTTTTTTTCGCGCTATACCGGCGACATTTCCACCTCGTTTTGCAACCCGTTTATTTTCATTAAAACCTTCAGGGTGCTCAACCTTTGTAATTTGTGTTGTTGAAGCCTCACCTAACATAGAGAAAATAAGTTCCAAATCAGTCATGTGGTCGCGCAAATTTTCCCGTTTCAATCCTTTAAGTTTTTTATATTGGCCTGGAGTAAGGCCGAAGGCCGCCTTGGATATCTCTGCTGTCAATATTTCGTATTCCTTCTCTTCTTTGACGCCATGATTTTTCCATTCATCTGTAAGTTCTTCGCGGATAGCGATACCACGCATACGTTTTTCAATCCAGTCGTCGCTGTATCCTTTGGCTTTATATAAAGCCCGTGTGCGTTTAGTTGCTATTTCAGGATCTTCGATTTCCTGCACTCGTTCATAGCCGACTTTGGCCAGCCAGCGCTTAAAAGGTTCCGCTTTAGGTGATGGAATTGACTGAATTATACGAAAAATACCTTCGGTATTGGCACAGTTTAGTTTTTGTATGCCGCCGGCAGTTTGTACGGAAAGGGGGGTGGCAATCTGCCCCCACCCTTTGGCAAGCTCAGTGTCTCTTCTGCGCATATCCTTAATATATCCATCCGGCTGGGCTGAATCTGTTAAAGCGGCGACGACATCCTTAATTACAAACCACCACTCGTTTTTATGAATGGTTTTTCTGATTTCTTTCTTCCTGAAAACAGCTATTTTTGTTGTAGGTGTTAACTCACTTTCCATTTTTTTTCTACTTTATAAATTAGTGGTTGATTCCTTGATAATTGATTATATATCTTTTGTAACAATGTTTATATAATTGATTATTAACACCACCATTTTCTGTCCTCTCACAAATTTTTTTTATCGGTGGCTGTAGGGCTGTTGAAAAACTTAAGATTGCTTCGTCACTATGCTCCTCGCAATGGCAAAAAGTGTGTTTCCATGTCATTGCGAGCGATTTGAAGAATCGCGCGGCAATCTCAAAACATAACTTTGGGACTTTTTCAACAGCCCCACTGTCCCTGGTTCGAGTGAGAATTTGTTAATCCTTTTTTACATCAGGTTTTTTATTTTGTTCTATGAAGGCTTCTGCCTCTTTGGCTCCAAGAATCCACTTTAATCTATCTGATACCCATTTACGGTCTTCCTCGAAACCTACTCTTTGATAAAAATTGTAAAGCCTGCGATATCTTTGACACACGTCAAATCCTATACTGTGTTGAAGCTTTCGCAAACATACAGGGCAGAGATATAAAGGTGTGGCATCATTTTCTTCGAGATGGTTGGAGCCATTGACGATACATTTGTAATATATACAGTGATTCAGACTAAACATATGGGCTGTTTCATGGGCTAATACCTTACAGCTTCGCCTGAGCAGGATTTTTTCATAATCTTTAGTTCTGTTCCGACCGTAAAAGACAGGATCATATCGGGCAAAGCTGTAGACCCCTACTCCCCCTGCGAGAGAAGCCTGTCCAAATACAAAATTCCATGAAGGTTTGGGATAGAGGTCTTCCATTGTAATAGCCATGATACAAACGGCATCGGGAGGACGTACCCGCCTTAAAAAGTTTAATATATCCGTAGTAAGCAACTGACGATTTTTGGTATGTGGATTGGTGCGGGAGGTGAAATTGCAGTTCTCCAGAGATAACGAAGGTAATACTTCCACATCCAGGCAAAAATACGCCGCGGTATATTCCTTCAGGTTTGCAAGTAAATCATTTGGCTCTTTCGGGAATTGTCCCAGGGGTTGAAGATATATCTTATTACGTTTCTTGTCCGGTTTATTTATCCGTGAATTGATATACTTCTCATAGGTCTGTCCTGCTTCATAATGTTCAGCCAGCCAATCCCCGGATTTTGGCGCACTGATTGGCTCAAAGCCCGCAGGATCCAGAGCTTTCTGGAGAGTTTCTGAGAGTCCTTTGGTTGATCCGATAGCTTTAAGTCTGTCATTATTATCTGGGGGGTTAAAGTTCGTTTTCGCCGCAGATGCCGTAGATAAGGCCAGAATAACTACAATTATTGTAATATTATTTATCATACGGTTATAGATGTTCATTTAGTTTGTAGGGTGCAATGTGTTACTCTGCGAAGTGCGCGACGAAGCACGAGAAATCGCACCA
>CAZMZR010000013.1:0-55321 GCA_964570855.1 uncultured Pirellulales bacterium | reverse complement strand
ATAAGAATGGAGCCGACTGACTGCCGCCGTGAACGATGTCGGTTTCAACGACATGCTCATCATTGGCGAAATCAGGCTCGGCGTAACCGATAGTAGAACCGTTGACATTGGGATTGTTGTATCCATCCAACCATGTCAAATATATCCTGTTACAACCTTCCTCGCCTTCATTAATGTCGTTGTAGGCCTCGAAAGCCTCAATAGTAATATAGTCACCCGAGGTGAAGCTCCAGACGTTGCCTCTCCATGGACTGTTGGGATCCGAATCGCTGACCTCATCGACTCGCCAGTAATAGGTTTTATTGGATTCGAGAAGTCCCGGAGGGTCGTAGGAAGTTTCCGTCATACCCTGATCGATTAAAACATCCCGCGGGTCATCCGGAGAGGCCTGGTTGACATCATTGAAATCGGTTCCGAAGTACAGGTTATGCGTAGCGGCATATAATCCCGGCCTCCAGCTTAAGACGGCATCCAGCGGCACGTCTTCCCTACCGTCCTTGGGTTTGGGTCCGCCGGCTTTTCCCGGATCGATACTTCCACTGAGCATATATTGGATAGTGTTTAAGAAAAGCCTCCAGCCTTCATCGGTCAAGTTATACCCTCGAGCGGGATTAACGTCCCTGTCGTTACCTGCAACTTCATGCCCGCCTATACTAAAGGTCATTCTCAGGTTCGTAGCGTAGGAACCGGCGCCGTCGTAGAACTCAACGCGATCTTTCCATTCGGCTATCCAGAGCCATTCGTTGCCTACTGTTTTTGCAATTAGTGTACCATTGCCGGCATTGGCAGAGCCGATAAATGTACATTGGCCTGAACCTAATGTTGGGTCTGCAGCCTGCATCTGGTTATTCTCATCCAACGTTATTCCAGTGAAGATGGGATGCTCCGGCTCTATTACCTGCATCAGAGGCGAGCCCTGGTCGCCATTATTATTAGGAAGCGTTGCATCTCCGTTGTTGACCCAATTCAAACGGGTGCTCCTGAGCGCGTATGCACAGCAGTTCAACATTGGTACAGTAACAGAGTTCCATAGTGCAGCTTCTGTGGCATCGTTAACAAGAACGCCGCTCTGGGTTGTGGCACTGATAATTACCAGGTCGGCGGTGTTAAGTTCAGCAACATTAGCGTCGGTGAGTGCATCCCAGTATCCCGGCCTTAAATCGATCGTATAACCTTCGTCCGTAAGCTTGTCAACCCACTCCTGAGAATCATTAACACCATCACTGTCTGCATCCCAGTCCATTGCAACCCAGATTATATTCTGGGCATTAACAGATGTAATTACACACAAGCTAAGTAATAAAACTAAGGGGATAAGTTTCTTACTCATAATAAACCTCCTTTAAACATTAAAATATATATCTAGTTTTTCAGATCAAATGAAGAATGTTCTAGCAACTTCTGTTTGACAGATGTAGATACACCATTCGGAGTAAGCACAGAACCAAAGGTCTTTCGTAAATCGTAAAATTTGTAATCATCCAATCCAAGTTTACGACCGATCTTTTTCCCAGTGCATCGGCTGAAATTATCATCAACCTTAACCTTCATTACTTCCAACGTCGGTAAAACTACTGCTATCCCGGTTAAAAGTCCTATAAGACTGCCCGACTAACAGAACATTAGCAATGACAGCACTCTTAGTCTTAACAACGTAAAAACTGAAAAACGCTCTTTTTACATAATGACCCTTTCAAAAAGTAATTAAATTATAAATTTTGCGGTTATTACTCTACATAACGCAATCTGATGTCGTCAAGGAATAAAGTTCCTTCGCCTCCGACTGCGCCGGTTTTTTCCATGCCCACACTTATCTGCGTTACATTCGTCAGGTTGATATTAAAGGCCGTCAAAACGATATCCCACTGTATCCATTCTCCCGCTGATATATCGGCTGTGTTACCGCTATATACTATCTTGGAATTGTTGAGTTTCACGTACAACTGCTCAGTAGCGGGATTGTTCGGGTCGCCATAGAACCAGAAGGTCAGAGTATTAAGGCCGTACTGTGTCCAGTCACCTCCCAGTGTGCTTATTGGCAATGTTACTTCTGAGTAGCTTGCAGTGGTGTTATTGTATAAGAAAGGACCGGACTGATTGCCGCCATGGACGATATTGGTTTCAACAATATGTTCATCATTGGCGAAATCAGGCTCGGCGTAACCGATAGTAGAGCCGTTGACATTGGGATTGTTGTATCCATCCAGCCATGTCAAATATATCCTGTTACAACCTTCGGCGCCCTCGTTAATGTCGTTGTAGGCCTCGAAGTTATCAATAATAATATAGTCACCCGTGGTGAAGTTCCAAACCTTACCTTCCCAAAGCTTTTCCGGATGAGTCTCATTGACCTCATCGACGCGCCAATAGTAAGTTGTGTTGAAACTCAACTTCCCTGTATTATAAGTGTTATCGGAAACATTTACGAAAGTGACGTTCGGGTAATCGGCCAGATTGGCCACGTTGACATCCTTTACATCGTTATAATCGGTGCCGAAGTATACATCATGCTGGGCAGCCTTATCTCCCTGAGTCCATTCGAGAACAAGCAAGCTTTCGACTTCCGTTGCGCCGTTAGAAGGATTCAGAACTGTGGCTCTCACAGGTATCGACAATACGGCTGGTGAAATAATTTGTCGAGGTATGGTTGAACTTTCCCACTTTAACTGTGCTATTGCATCTCCGGCTTCATCGAAGAATTCCATCCTGATGGATGCCCAACCAGCCTCAAGATATATAGAACCCTCATCTTCTATAGCCCAGGCATTGTCCGAATCCCAGTTATCGACAAGCAAATTTCCATCTACCCACAATCTGGCGTTATCATCACTTATAGAATAAAAAGTATAAGTGTCGGAAGCAGGAATCTCTATCTCGCCGGTCCACCTGACCGAAAAGCCGTCCGCACTTATCAGCGGATCGGGAGATTCACCTCCCAAAACAAAATCTATTTTGGGGTCTATACGGGTGAGAACAGGATTGCCTGATAAATCCGTGTTATTAAAGTACTCGGCTTTCACGCCGTTATTGGGACCGACGGTGGTAAAAGACCAGACACTTCCCTGATGTGTTGTTGTGCCGTCGTACTCATCGACCATCCAGAAATATTCCGTATTATAATCGAGCTGACCCGGCGAGAAATTGGGATCTTCGACATTCCCCTTGTCCGCAGCCGGAGTACGTCCTGACACATAATCTCGATTTGTATGGAAATACACACGATGCCGAGTCGCCCCTGCCCCTCCGGTCCATTTTAATAAAACGTCCGTATTGACATATTCGGCTCCATCTTCGGGAATTGGTTTGGAAGCAGTAAGCGGAAGGATAGTGAAGCTCCAGATGTCACCAGGATGGATAACAGTACCGACGGATGTGGTTTCCGCGACTCGCCAATAATATGTATTACCTATTTCCCATTCGTATCCTTCGTAGCTCGTCTGACTCAATAAGCCGATATCGGTGTCACCGGTTCCATTTTCCACATCTTCGTAATTCTCACCTATATACAAATGGTGATTAGAGGCGGTTTGTCCGGGTATCCAGGAAAGTTCTACATCTGTTGCGGACAATATCGATTTGTCATACGGTAACGGTGCCGTAGCCTTTAACTGCGTCGGCATAAGCTCACCTATCTCGGCCTGCGACAGCGCCCGATTGTAAATTCGTACATCATCGATAAGGCCGTCCCAGTTGCGTCCTGCCGCTTCCGGATTTTCACCGATGAGCACATTCGCTGCATTAACGCCGATGGGCGACGTAGTAGCAACGGTTCCATCAAGCGAACCGTCAAGATATACGTTGATATTTGCGCCATCATACGTTCCGGCAACGTGATGCCATTCGTCTAAACCAACCGCAGTATCTCCGGGAATCGAAGGATTAGAAGCCGACCAGATAGTAATACCAAAATGAAATCTCGTTTCCGTATTTTCGTTACTAATTCTCCATGAGTATTCACCCTTAGCAATGACACACGCCCATGCGGTAGGGATCGACCTGATAGTTACCCACGCAGCGACCGTCATTTCGTTAGCAGTATCAAAGATTGGATCATACCCGCAATCCACATAGTCATCATCACCGTCAAGATCCAGTGCACTGTCAATGTACCCGGAAACCCATGGCGCGCCTCCTACAACGGTACCGTCATTACCATAGCCGGATGAATCACCAGCAATGGTGCCGGATTCCTCATCCAGCTTCCACCATCCAATAAGATTTGGATCATCTTGTGCTTCTGTGATATTCGCAATAACCAAACCAAGCACAAAAACACAGGAAATTAAATATAACAGATTTCTACACATAATATTTACTCCTTCAAAAAGTACAATAATAAACCATGCTTTGGCAACACACCAAAACACGTGTTATACTAAACAGGTATCAATAACTTTTATGGATTAGTTTGTGCCAGTCTCAAGTAACTACAAACAAAACGCCCTATAATAATTTCATTTATCGTATTTTTATTTATCTGTACATTTACTATAAGAAAATGCCAATTGAACTGAAGCCACCATCCTTTCCTGATTGTTTATAAAAGCTGAATGCGGTGTACAGACTATTTAACGGGCATTAATATTCAAAGACTCTATCATATAAGTTGCAAACGAAAAATCGGGCATATAAGGTTAAATAATGAGTCGCAATTACTTTATCGTAAATATTCTATACAAAATTTGCGAATTTATAAAGAAAAATTTCCGTAATTTTCCACATCAATCCCTTAAATTCGGCCAAAAACGCATATAACCCAAGATTTCCCACATACACTTTACTGAAACACTCCGATACACTTCAAGTCTCATAATAACATAATTTCAACTCATTGTCAACAATATTCTGGCAGAAGCAGCGAGTTTTCTCGCAAACAATGCCAACGAATTATAGTAAATACATCGAAAAGCAGCTTTTTCTTACTTTTTTGGCATACCGCAACCGTTTCCCTCCATTCCGGAACCCGGTTTTCAAAAGTTCCATACATCATCCCGGCCTCGCAGGTATTGTCAAAAAACGCAACTGCATGATTCGCTCAACTACTGTTCAAGTAAGACCATTCCAGCTCCCTTACTCAGCCTGCTATGCCGGCCCGTGTATGCGGCGACGAACGCGAAAATGGCGTATAGTATGCCATAAATCATTTATAGGTAAACTGAGGTCTACCAATATGTTAGGTGAAGACAGTTGCGCTCGGATAATACTTGCACATGCGCGTTTTTAAGCCAGCAGGCGATCGTCGCGCAGGTTATACCCGCGCACTTCACCGCCGGTGAGATAAAAAATTTTGCCAGTATTCCGTTTTTTATCTCGTCTCTGACACTTCTGAACGGTATAATAAAGATAGAATAGCTCTTCTGGCAAAGATATGGGATACTATAGAGTAGTATCAGGTTTTATAGGCATTTGGTTACCGTTGACTATAGTGTCTATCGAGAAGGTTGGAGGTCGTGTATATAAGCCATCATATATTGAAATATATCAATTCTTTTCTTAACTTTTTTAAAGGAGATTTATTATGTGGATGAAAAAGACAATTCTAATCACATTATTCCTATGTATGGCGGGATCGATGACATGTATAGCTGATGTCATAGCTGTGCATGAGGACAATTATGAAGACCGCGCTATAGGCGACTTAACTGAGGGTTGGCTTTGGTACGACAACGCTGCCACGCATGTAGGTACGTATGTGGATTTCGAGGGAAGTATCGTACGGGAGCATAGCGGAACGCTTCGTGCGGATATTAATCAACGATTTGGCTACAAGACAGACATCGAGATGACCGGAAACACCAGTGACGATCCGAATGATTACACCTTCGAGCTTGATATACGCAATCTCCAGGGTGGGTGGGATCCTCACCTGATAGAGATTTTTGTACTCACAAAAGAGGCTGGAGGTGACTATGGATTTGGTTTACCTGTCCTGGATGTTAATCAAGCCGACGAATGGGTCCATATAGAATATAACCTGGGGGAATTGGAGGCAAATAACAAAACCTGGTGGCAAGGAACTGAATGGGACATGACAAATCCCATGTGGTCTTATGAGATCGGTGGTCCGCCGTGGCCGGGTGTAGAAGTAGAAGATCCGTGGACGCAGGTGCTCCTTGTGGATAATCTCAAAATTACCATGTATGCGGATCCGCCTGAGGTAGCCAAAAAGCCGGTACCGGAAGATATGAGCATAGATATACCAATAGATGTGGTCCTTAGCTGGACACCTGGAGATTTTGCCGACAATCGCAATTTATATTTCGGCACCGATTTCAATGATGTCAACCAGGCCTCTCCGGATGACCCGCGGGATGTTTTAATCGATCAGGGTATGACGGAAACTTTTTACGACCCTCCGGGACTTCTCGAATCCTACACAACCTATTACTGGCGAGTCGATGAGGTCAACGATTCGGAGCCCAACAGTCCATGGAGAAGCAACGTCTGGAGCTTCACCACGGGTGACTATATTCTTATTGAGGACTTCGAGGCCTACAACGACATTAACGAGGGCGCCGAAGGTTGTAACAGGATATATTTGACATGGTTGGATGGATACAACAATCCCAATGTCAACGGCTCTACTATCGGTTACGCCGAGCCTGATTTCGCCAATGATGAACATATTGTTGAAACCAATATCGTCCATGGCGGCAATCAGTCCGGTCCTTTCTTATACAATAACACCACTGCAAGCTACTCAGAAGTAACATTGCCAATAAGCACACTGGGAGGTGACTGGACACAGTACGGCCTTAATACTCTGACCTTCTGGTTCTATGGCGACCCGAACAATCCCGCTACTGAGCAGTTGTACGTGAAACTCAACAATTCCAAGATAGTATATAGCGGTAACACAGCCGATATATCAGCGGGAGAATGGATACAGTGGGATATCGTTTTGACGGCCTTTAATATCAACCTGACGAATGTAACGCAGATAAGTGTGGGCATGGAAAAAACCGGCGCAGTCGGAGGCGAAGGAACTTTATTCCTCGACAACATTAGACTGCGTTATGTAGAGCAATAACTGTAAAATTTACAACTTAGAGACTAGTGGAGTTTCTCTCCGATCCGAGGCCGTAACCGGTATTTTTGTCTATATTGCCCGGCTTTGTTGAAAGCCAGGGCACGAATGGCCCTGTACCGTATGGTGCAGGGTGGACGATAGTATTATGGATTTGACCTTTTCGAGCCCTGTATCGTACGATACAGGGCTCTTTTGCATCAGATGGAAAATTTGATTGAAAATGAGCTAAAATGTAAAGTGCCTTTCCGAAAGAAATCTGGATCGAAGCAGAGGCAACCGATTCGATTGAGGCACCCATGATGATTAATGATGGTTCCAGTACCTCGGAAGGTAGGTACATTGCAGTGGAATCCGCAACAAGCAATACCGTAGATATTCCATTTACCTACAGGTGTAGCCGGATATACGATTACAGTCCAGTGTGGTGTATATAAAATTGGCGGCCGGGTCATTGCACCAACCGCTACCGATGACTCCTTCTGAGTACAGATTCCGGGCGTCAAAACCCAGACGGTGAATCATTACAGCGGTTGGGTCCGGCGGAATTGACTGGCACTGGGATATTGGATATCGTTCATAGTAGTCAGGACGATGATATAGGAATAGAATAGACAATTGCTGCAGGAACGTACATTCTGGAGATTGCTTAAAGAGAGGACGGCACCTTGCTGGATAGTATCTTGATCACTTATGACTTGGCCTTTGACGACACTGTCCTGGAACCGCTCCTATATGATCTTAACGGGAATGGCACTACTGACGATGCTGATGTTGCTCTCTTGATGGAACAGTGGCTTGATGAGATACTCTGGCCATAGCAGTGGTCAAAGTATATTTGAAAGAGCGTATTGTGTGGTCACCAGGCTGATAAGCGACAATCATTCTTACCTTCCGGCGACAGTTAAAAGTTCCGGATATTAGTCGGAAACAATAAGCTATCTGGATTTCCATAAATCAGGAGATTTCAGATGGTTACCGACTTACAGGTAAGGAGATTGTTCGCTATGAAAAACAAAGTCAAATACCTCTATCAGCTCGCAGACAAGGCTGGTATGAGTGCTAAAACCGCCCGCAAGTATCTAAAATCCGGCTCTCTGTCGAGTCAATGCGAGGCCTGCCCCTTTTCTGTTTGGCCGGATGTTTAAGTTCGGCATAAAGCACCGCATCTTTTCGCAGTCTGGTAATGATTACTGCTCCGGTTTTTGTAACAGGCTTAAGAAAACTCGCTCTGGTAAAGCCCCCGTCCGTAACGATCCAAAGCTTCTTTCCAAGGCTTTGACAGCACTGATAAGCCCATTTGGACAATTCCACCGCCTGCTCGGTTTTACTCTTGAAGGGCAAGCCGATATCTTTAACATCTTTGGCTTTTACATACATCCTTGCCAACAAAGGCAGGCCAATGGTTCCAAAATTCTTATGCCTTGCAATAGCCGAGATGGTTACCCACACATGGCCGTATATGAACTTTTTGCCGTCCGGCGTAGGTGTCGGGTTGCGATGAATTCCCGCACCGGCCACCGCGGGGCCGTAACGAATTGTAGGGCTATCATCGATTGCCATAAGAATAGTGTTTGTACTTTTATAAATTCTTTGTATCATCATCTTAAGAAAGACGGTCGCTACTGTTTCAGTTTTTGTGCCGATAGAGCCGATGAAATAGTAGAACGATTGATATCGCCGGCTGATACCGGCGGCTCGGAACCAACTGGTTATTGTTTTTCGACCTTTGGCAAAGATAATACCAACGAAGATGGCAGCCAATCGCCAACTCGAGCGTTGATGCAAGAGTTGGCTAAGAGCGGCGATCCAGATTTGCCAGTTGTCCGGAAAAATCCATTTGTCGAACATAGGCTCTCCTTTGCTAATGTGAGTTTTTTCTCTACTAAACACATCGGCAAGGATGAGCCATTTTTATTACAGTATAGGTTTATTAAAGAGCTAAACTAATCCCAATTTTTTTGGAAAGTACAGTAATATAGAAACAAACGATAAAGATTTTTACCTTACTTCCACTTCAACATATATCTGCCCAGGATAATGTTAACAGCTGGAGAATTTATTGTTTTTGACTACTGTTGTGAGGGCAAGTTTAGACGAATATCATCAATAAAGACCATACCCGAACCGCCCGTTGCACCTGTTTTTTCAATACCGATGCTAAAAGTCGTGATATTGCTTAGATTGGTATTAAAAGTAGCCAGGTCAATCGTAACTTCCTGCCAGACCGCCTGCGTCAAATCAACGCCGGATATCACTATCTTGGCGCTGTTAATCTTCACATACATCTGCTCGGTAGCAGGATTGTTCGGATCGCCATAAACCCACAGCGATAGTGTCTCAGGGTTGCCGATAGTCCAATCCCTACCGATTGACAGATCGCTCGTGCTCGCAGTCACTTCAGACTTACTTGCAGTACTATTGTCGTATACTAACGGCGCCGACTGTTCACCGCCATGAACGATACTGGTTTCCATAGAAGGCTTGTATGCCACGACATAACCCATCGTTGAGCCGTTGGTTGAAGGATTATTGTATCCATCTATCCACGTTTCATAGACCAGGTTGCTTCCATCTTCGCCTGTATCGATGTCATTGTAGGACTCGAAATCATCCACAACAAGATACGCGGTCGTCGGAAACTAAAAGCCGGACTCCCGGATTTGGCCCTGTCCATACCGGGTTTGATGTTCCTGTACAATACCATTTGTCACCAACTTTTATAATACAGTGATCACGCATAGAGATAGCTGTGTCTCTGGTAATGGGATTTGTATATCTGAACTCGTGTGTTTTGCCTTCTGGTGTTTGACTATCACTATTTTGTTGGGCTGAACATGCTATTGATATTCCAAAAAGACCAACAAACAAGAGTGTTTTTATTTCTTTCATTTTTAATTCTTTTAATCAGTTGTTTATTATACTGCTAATTATTTCATCTACATCCACTCAATATTGTTTTATTTTGAATACTTGCATCGTCATCAAGGAAACGCATAAAGTTAGGACAATAATTATATTCATAATTTTTTTATAAAAAACTATCCATGTATATTAATTCTAAAAGTTCAGGATAATCGCCAGCAAACACAGGATTCACATAGTAATTATTGCCCTTTTCGTTAGGCATTACCTGATATTGTGTCTTTGCTATAGATGTCAGTAAAACAAAACGCGTAATAATTAATACTGATATTTTCATATTCATCTATTTAATCTCAATAAATTCAGGCTCGTACGGTGCAATGACAAAATTGCCATCGTAATCTTTATCAAAAAGGATACTTCTTGATTTACCTTTCAATTCAATTTCTTTTGGTTCACCACTCACATTAAAATAAAGGAAATGTTTTTCATCTATTTGTCTTGCCATTACACCAGATGGTACATCAGGTCCTTTTTTAATTCCAAGTTCTTCAATAAGATCGTCAAGCAATCCTCCAAGTACTTCTCCATTAGCTGGTAACCCAACATAAATAGCATGGCCATTTCCA
Organism: uncultured Pirellulales bacterium; assembly: GCA_964570855.1. Taxonomy (GTDB): domain Bacteria; phylum Planctomycetota; class Phycisphaerae; order Sedimentisphaerales; family Anaerobacaceae; genus JAFGPS01. The sequence continues at coordinate 44,800 of CAZMZR010000013.1, read as the reverse complement.
TATTTATTGGAAGTCATTATCGGATAATCTTTATCAAGGCTGGTTATATTTCCAATAACCTCTGCACCTTTAAGGTCAATCAAATCAAAACGCGCGGATTCTGAATCAACGGCTTTTCCTTTATATGTAATTTCAAGTTTTTTTCCTTTGTAAGACTTTCTTGAAATTTCATTCATGACTTCTGTCTCTTCAAAGCTTCCAAGGCGAATACCAAATACATCGTTTAGCATACCTGGGCGTTTTATGGCAAAAACCTGCCCGTTTGTATCCACTATAGCTGAATTGCTGGTCATTACAACCGTTCCTCCATTTTTAACATAATTTCTTATTTTATTAGCGGTTGCCTCATCCATTACGGCAACGCCGGGAACAAACAGCAATTTATAATTTAATGTGCTTCTGCTGATTTCAACAATCCGGGCATCCATGTTTCGCCAGTAAAACATATCCCAACATGCCTGCAGTTGATTTTCATGCTGCTCGGGGAAATATTTACTTGCAATCTGGCTGGGAAACGAAAAAGCCAGTCCAACTTCTGCCTTAAGTTGGTAAGGGAAGAATTTTTCAATCTTTTTAAATTCCGTAGCGATTTTCTTGTATTCATCATATTTGCGGTTTGGAACACCGTCCCAGTCGATCATGCCCTCGAGATACTGTTCTTCGCCGGCCCACATACTTTGCCAGGTCCATCCGCAAACCATCTGGTTTCCATACATTAATGAAGCATACGCCGACTTTCGGATGGAATTGGGAACGGCTGTCATGGTTGTAAATTCATTGCACCAGAAAGGATTTGTGCTTTCAAATTGAATACGTGAGATTCCAAACGCGGCGTTCATAACACCCCAGTTAGTTGTTAAAGATGGGCCGGGATAGAAACCCTCACCTTCGCGGGTCATCTTCCCGGAGTAAGCTATCGGAGAATAGTCAAAATATTTCATCTGGCTGAAATACCACGCGTTAGTATTGGTTAATGCATTCGGAGCGTTAGTATTCACTTTGTCGAGCACTTTAAAAAGAAGCTGATTGATTTCATCGGAAACAAAACGCCTGAAATCAAGCAGCCGTTCGGGCACATCGGTAGTATGGGTTGCTACAGGGAAGCCAATTTCGTCCCATTGGTTTATCTTTCTTGACCACCGCTGCCCGGCCCAGGCTTTGTTTAAATTGTCAACTGTTACATATTTATTCTTTAACCATGCAATAAACCGTTGTCTGGCTGTTTCGGAATAGGAAATGCGGCCATCGCCCGATTCGTTGTCAATTCCAAAGGCCAGCAATGCCGGATGATTGGCATAACGTTTTGTCATAACATCGGTAAAGCGTAAGGCATATTTCTGGTACATAGGGTCGCCTACATCATCCATATAACGATGGTTTGGATACTGAACATTACCATTTTCATCAACAATGTCAATAGATGGATACTTGTGATGCAGCCAGATTGGGGCTGGCCGGATGGCTATATCAAGGATTACCTCAATTCCGGCCTCGTGTAACAAATCCATCACTTCATCAAACCATTCAAAGTCGAATTGCCCTTCCGTCGGTTCGTAGCTATCCCAGGCTAAATGGCCCATGCGAACCACTTTAAATCCAGCGTCTTTCATGAGTTGAATATCACGCTGTATTTTTTCAGGATTTTTATCATCATGAGGATGATAGTTGACTCCAACGTATAGTTCCTGAGCTACCGCTAATGAAATTGAAAAGCATAAACTTGTGATTAACAATAGTAGTTTGATTATTTTCACATGAACACCTTACTTGTTAATTGAGTAACTCCTGGCAAGTACAGTTAATTTGAACAAATTTTCAGCAGGATTTACATTTATAGCTTCTTATAGCATACAACCGGATCGCTTTTCCTATGGAATAATGTATTAGTCAAACTTCCAATAATTCAGTTCAAACAATTCACCTTCATCCCCTTTAAAAACGAAACACAAATCGTGTACGCCTTTGGTTTTGATGACTTTTGCAGAGAATATCTTCCAAGCATCGGAAGTATTGCCTATTTCACAAACTCCTAAAATCGGGCCGTATTGGTTTTCTAGACGGATCTCAATCTTTCCACCTGCCAGAGAAGCTGCGTGAACTTCATATGTTTTTGCCCCTTTGCCAAAATCAACACCTCTAACGATTAAGTAGTCTTCATTGTCAATTTCTGTTACAACCATTCCCAAGCTTCTCTTTTTTGTTTTCAGCCCTTCGCTCCAGGCAATGGTTTCAGCTTCGGTACACACGTAGGGATTGAGCGTGCCGATCTGCGGAACGCTGTCCGCCTCTTCCCACCAGGGAAGCTCCTGAATCGTCCCGAAACACCCACCGCGGAGTCTGGCCGTGCCAGACGAGCGTGTGGCCGATGACGACCATCTTGTTCTTCTCGCAGAAGGCCACATAGCTGTCGGCGGGCTCCCAGTTGTACTAGTTGAGCCGCGGATGGATGAGTTGCCACTTCATATCGTTCTCCGCAGTTGCCGTGCTGAAGTGTTTCTCGGCGATCGCGGCCGCATTGCGGTCCTTACCTGTTACTACGTTTCGATTCAAAGCCCCGCCGATCAGGAAGTGGTCCTTGAATACGTCTTTTAGCGCGGGCGCGGAGGCTGCCGCGCTGGTCTCGTCCGCTGTTTGCGGAATTATTTCAATCGCGTTGATCACCGGATTTTCTATCTGGATGGTAAAAACAATACGAAATTCTCCGTTGGTCACTTCCACGGGCACGGTTTCAATGTAGGCGCGATTGGGGCCGCCAGCCTTCTCCCAAATGTCGAAATCCTTGAACTCGTGTCCCTGCACATTGTAAGAAAAAACGCGTTCACCGGGGCCGGTAATGCCCTCGAATGTCTCGGCAAAGTAGAGCTTCGCGATATACTTGCCATTGGGAATTTTGCAGGAAAAAGAGTCCATTGCATAGTGTTCGCTCAAAAACAGGGCCGGATCCTTGGTCCCTTCAATCACCATCGAAGGATCGCGATCAATCGTGGCGCCTCCCTCAAAACCTTGATCCGGCAGCCAGACGTGGCCGTTCGAATCCGTAAATGGTTCGAATAGACCGGCCTTGATCCGGAGAGTCGTTGCGGAAGGTGCAGAGGTTGCCGCGCTTGTCTCGGCCGTTTTCAGAGTGGAGGCAGACGGGATGGGTTGATCTTGGAACAGCAACTGTGCGAATTCGTGCAAACTGCGACGCCAGCTCTGCCACTCGTGGGCCGTGTCGGGCGAGACGTAGAAATGAGTGTTGATGCCAGCCTCTTTGAGCGCATCGGTGTTCGCCTTGGGGTCGCCACCGAAGCCCCCACGGCCGCCGCTTCTGCGTTTTTCGAGTTCGCGGCTGCCGTAGCTGACGAACACCAGCTTGACCTTCTCCTTGAAACCGGGCGTATCGTTGACGTCATCTTGGGAGATGCTGCCGCCGCTGAAGATGCCGATGTGCGAGAACTTGTCGAGATTGGCCAGAGTGATACTCCTGGTCTGCATGCCGCCCATGGACAAGCCGGCCATGGCGCGATGCGGCTGATCGGCCAGGGTGCGATAGTTTGCATCGATAAAGGGGATCAACTCCTCGGTCATGATCCGCCCGAAGGTAGAGGCGAAGTCAAAGCCACCAAAGCCGCCGCGGCCCCCTCGCGCGCCTGCCCTTGCTCCGCGTGCCTGATTCGGATCGCCTGCCGGAGCCTCGTCGGTACGGCGAGCACCCATGCCACGTCTGCCGCCGCGGGGATCGCCTACATTGCTGCTGGCCATGACGATGATGAAGGGCTTGGTCTTGCCCTCGGCGATCAGGTTGTCCACGATCAGATTGGTCTTTCCCTGACTGGGCCAGCCGGTTTCATCTTCACCGCCGCCGTGTTGGAGGTACAGCACGGGATAGCGGGACGTAGTGTTCTTGTCATAGTCCGGCGGCGTGTAGACGAAGACACGCCGCGTGACATTCGTGACCTTAGAGTAGAAGAGGTTCTCGCGTATTTGCCCGTGCGGGACGTTCTTAAGGGCGTAGAAGTCCTGGTCCTTGGCGGGGGTTTCAACGCCGCTGCCCCAGCGGCTAGCGCCGTAAAAGTACAAGCTGCCGGGATCCGGAACTGCAGCCCCGTCGATCCAGATCTGGTAATAGTGGAAACCTTCGTCCTGGGGCCGCGATTCGCCGCCGGTCCAGACGCCATCGGCGCCCTTGGTCAGGGGGTATCTTACAGCTCCTATATCAAGCTCGACCTTCTGGGCCTGGAGCGCGGAGATGCTGGTGCGGACCCGGCCGTCAGAGGTAACCTGGGGATACTGCTTTCCAGGCTGATTGAGGGATGAGGGCTTCCAATCGTTCGCGTCCGCAGGCTGACTCGTCTGCGCCAGAGACAGCGAACTTGACAGAATCAGCAGAAACATGGGTATAGTCAGGTTACGTTTCATAATCTTTCTCCTTTCTCCTTTAATCCTTGAATAAAAGTGGGGCGAATTCACGCAGGCTTCGTCTCCAGGATAAGAACTCGTGAGCTGTATTCTGAGAAACATAGAAGACAGTGTTGATACCGGCTTGTTTCAACGCTTCGGCATTCGCTTTTGGGTCGCCGCCAAAGCCGCGACGACCGCCGCCGCGGTTGCCACCGAGTTCACGACTGCCGTAGCTAACGAATGCCAGCTTAACCTTTTCCTTGAAACCGGGCGTGTTGTTGACATCTTCCGGGGAGACGGTCCCGCCGCTGAAGAGGCCAATGTGCGAGAACTTATCGAGATTCTTCAGGGTGATCGTCTTTGTTTCCATGCCACCCATGGAGAGGCCGGCCATCGCGCGATGGGGTTGATCGGAGAGCGTACGGAAGTTGGCATCGATGTACGGGATCAGCTCGTCGACGAGAACCGTCTGGAATGGATCGATCTTGAAATTTCTGAGGCCACCGAACCGGATTTCGTTCGTCATGCCGTAGGTCATCACGATGAGGAAGGGCTTGATCTTGCCTTCGGCGATCAGGTTGTCCATGATCAGGTTGGCATGGCCCTGGTTGCTCCAGGCGGTTTCATCCTCGCCCCAGCCGTGCTGCAGGTACAGTACCGGATATCGTTTGGTCAGGTCCTCGTAGTAGTCAGGCGGTGTGTACACAAAGGCGCGGCGTGAGGTTTTGGTGCTCTTCGAAGGGAAGAGAATCTGCTGCACTCGGCCGTGGGGAACGTCCTTGAGGGCGTAGAAATCCTGGTCATGAGCGGGAATTTCGATGCCGCTTTCCCAACGAGTAGAACCGTAGAAGTTCAAGGTGCCGGGATCGTTAAATGTCCCTCCATCGATCGTGAGATGGTAGTAGTGAAAGCCTTCATCCAGCGGCTTCTGGGTGACACCCGTCCAGACGCCATCCTCGCCTTTGTCGAGGGAGAAGCCGCCCCGTTCTCGTCCGCCCAGACTCACCCTGACGCTCTGGGCTTCGGGTGACACGATGCGAAATCGAGCATAGCCTTGGGAATTAACCTGCGGATACTCCTGGCCGGGTTGGTTCAAGGTTGATGGCTTGAAGTCTTCTTTAACCGTTGGCTGGTCTGTTTGGGCTATACAGATCACGCTTGTTAACGCCATTACCAATAAAATCTTGAACAGCTTGTTCATTTGATAACCTCCTTAATAAATCACTTCTCAGATTTAATGTTAATAGATGCTTTTCTTGTCACGTTTCTTACTTATAAAAGCGATTGCACTTATCGTGTAGTGCGTTAGGGTTGCTCGTCACCAGTGCCGCCGAAACAGCCCCAACAGCATCGGTTTCGTATTTTCATTTCCATTGTCGGATTACTTTCAATAGTTTCAGCTATTTCAGTATTACCAAGATTTGCACCGAACACCTGCTGTCAATAAACATGATACTGAGCTAAAACTAAAAAAATGTCGAAACCGATAAGATCAGTTTTCTACTGCATTGCTACGGAATTGACAATGCACTTACTCTGCGAAAATTTCAATACCGTTGATCACCGGATTTTCTATGTCAGGTGTAAACGTAATTCTCAGCTTGCCGTCGGTTACCTCAACGCCCTTGTACTCTCGCTGGATCGCCTTGTACGGCCCGCCGGCCTCCTTGAACATGTCGAAATCCTTCTCAGGCTTCTGTCCCTGCACGGCAAACGAATACACCCGCTGACCAACGTCAGTAATACCAGTGAAAGTCTCGGCAAAATGCAGACGAACAGTGTACTTGCCATTAGGAAGATTGAACTCATACGCGCTCATGCTATAACGCTCGGTCTGGAAGATCTGAGGGAACGCAACATTCGGAACTTCGTAAACCTCTGTCCGCTCGACGGTCATTCCGTCCAGCGAACTCAGCGATGCACCGGGAGCCTTGACTTCATCGGGCAGCCAGAGGTTGCCATCCTTGTCGGTGTATGGCTGATAGGCCCCACACGCGACCCGGATTACCAGCTTTGTTCCAGCCGGCTTGGTTGCAGTCGGAACCGTTGGAGGTGCGGGCAGCTTTGGCGAAGTCGTCTTGAAGATGTGTTGGGCGAAGAGATACAGGTTGTTGGCCCATTCGGTTCCATCGTGGCCATTGGAATCCACGTGCCAGATGTGTGGCACACCTTTCTCTTTGAGGTAGTTATGGACGCCCTTGCTTACGCGGATTAGACCGTCCTTGTTGCCACAGGCAATCCACAGCAGTTTTAATTTTTCCTTGGCAGCCACTGGATCGGGCAGGAATTCGACGTCGTTGTACATCCCACCGAACTTGTTCGTATTCGGGGCTGAGGAGAACCCACCAACATAGGCAAAGGTCTCGATGTGATACATGCCGATGTTCAAGGACTGGCCGCCACCCATTGAAAGACCGGCCAAGGCCCGATGTTCGCGGTCGGCATATACGGAATAGTGGGACTCGATGTAGGGGATGATATCCTTGATCAAGTCGTTCTCGAAAGGCTCTCCCCAACCCCCGAATCCGCCGCCCATGCCTGGTCCACTGCCTCCAGCCCCGCCGTCGACTGTTACACTTGCATTGCCGTTGGGGAAGACGACGATCATCGGCTCAATCTTGCCATCAGCCAGCAGGTTGTCGATGACGTTATCGGCGCTACAGGCTTTTATCCATTCGAGGTCGTTGCCGCCGATACCGTGCAGTAGATAGAGCACTGGGTATTTATGGTCGGTCGAATAGCCGGACGGCGTGTAGACACGCATCTGCCGACGCGCTCCGGGGGTCTTGGAGTCATACTGAACCACCGTCACCTCGCCGTGAGGGATGTTATCGCGCTTAGCTCTGAATCCCGCGGGCGGATCGTCGAAAGCAGGTTTATCATCCGGGCCAAGCTCGATTGGTCCGCCAAAGCCGCCTCGGCCACCACCTCTACGAGTGCCAGGTGAGGCCGAGTCGCTGCGTACAGCAGCCGACACCACAGGCGGAGTGACGGAGGTGGGCTGATCATCCTTGAATAGCAGTTGAGCAAATTGATGCAGGCTTCGCCGCCAGCTCTGCCACTCGTGGGCGGTCAGTGGGGATACGTAGAAATGACTGTTAATGCCAGCTTCCTTGAGTGCATCAGTGTTCGCTTTGGGGTCGCCACCGAAGCCACCACGGCCACCGCTTCTGCGGTTGTCAAGTTCGCGGCTGCCATAGCTGACGAACACGAGTTTGACTTTCTCCTTGAAATCGAGCATATCGTTGACATCATTTGGGCTGATGCTGCCACCGCTGAAGATGCCAATATGGGAGAATGTATCAAAGTGGGCCAGTGTGATGGCTTTGGTCTGCATACCACCCATGGATAATCCGGCCATGGCCCGATGCGGTTGATCGGCCAATGTGCGATAGTTGGCATCGATCATAGGGATAATGTCCTCCAGCAGGGTCTTTTTGAAAGCGTCGGACCAGCCTGCCGGGGGCCAGCCACCTTGACGCTGCCCACCTGCACCACGTCGGGGCGGGCCAGCCATTGTCCAAGTGCCATTGTCCATGACGATGATAAATGGCGTGGCTTTACCATCGGTAATCAAATTGTCCATAATAAGGTTGGTCTTTCCCTGGTTAGGCCAGCCGGTTTCGTCTTCGCCGCCACCGTGTTGGAGATATAGCACGGGATAGCGTCTTGTCGTATCCTTGTCATAATCCGGAGGGGTGTATACGAAGCAACGACGCATGGTGTTATTGCTCTTGGAAAAGTATAGTTGCTCGCGTATCTGGCCGTGAGGTACGTCCTTGAGGGCGTAGAAATCCTGGTCCTTGGCGGGGATTTCAACACCGCTACCCCAGCGGCTGGCGCCGTAGAAGAACATGCTGCCTGGGTCCGGAACCTGGGCACCGTCGATATTGAGCTGGTAATAGTGGAAACCTTCATCCTGTGGCTTCGAGTCGCCTATCCAGGCGCCGTCTTCGCCTTTGGTCATGGGGTATCGAACGCCGCCTATGTCGAGCAGGACGCTCTGGGCATCAGGTGCGACGATGTGTGCGCGCACACAGCCTTCGGAGTTAACCTGGGGATATTGCTTGCCAAGCTGATTGGAAGACGCCGGTTTGAAGTCTTCTTTAATCGTTGGCTGGTCTGTCTGAGCTAAACAGGTTCCACCTGTTATTACAGCCGCTAATAAAATGAATATAAGCCTGTGATTCATTTGATGACCTCCTGAATTATTTAGTTTTTCCCATATCTGCAAAATACATTGACTCAAATTATCTATTGTTTTTTCCTTAAAAAGTAGCTACGTAAATTCATATAAGCTTCATCGCCATGTCAACCATTCTTAAACAGTCACGGGTAACTTGAAGTAGGTACAAAGAATTGGAACAATCTCTAATGCCACAAAGTTTTGTCTCATAACGATCCTTCCTTCCCCAATAGACTGTACCTGGCTGATACTGCTATTCCTTGCCAGAATGATATGTTCTTCAAACCGACCTGCAACCCACGAAAGTCCAAAACTTCTCGGCCACTGCTTTTGACTCGGCAAGGGCACTACTCATCGACATAATACCGCTCAGAAGTGTCAGAAGCGAGATAAAAAATGGAATACTGGCAAGATTTTTTATCTCACCGGTAGTAAAATGCGCGGGTATAATCTGCGCGACGGTCGCCTACCGGCTTAAAAATGCGCATGTACGAGTATTATCCGAGCACAATCGTCTTCACCTAACACGCTGACAGATTTAACTAAAAACCACAACAATGCAACCAAAATCCGCAGGTTTGACCCAAACTTTTTACACTATATCAACCGTTCTATATTATATATATTTGGGGATAATAAATCTCTTAGGAGATAAATATAAAAAAAGGGCTTATACCGAGTTTTTCGATATAAGCCCCGAATCTTACTAAAGAGATAATCCTGTTTTCTTTACCTGATGATGTAAATCCAATGACCATCTCTTCATTTACTATTGTGAAGGCAAGATTAGACGAATATCATCAATAAAGACTACGCCTGAACCGCCCGTTGTACCGGTTCTTTCGAAACCGATACTAAAAACGGTAACATTGTTCAAATTCGTATTCAACGCAGCCAGGTCAATTGTTATTTCCTGCCAGGTTTCCTGCGTTAAATCGGGATTGATTGTTACCTTGACATTATTGATCTTCACATACATCTGCTCGGTAGTTGGATTCGCCGAATCACCATAAATCCACATCGATAGGGTCTCAGCGCCACCGATAGTCCAATCCCGTCCAATCGACAAACTATTTGCGCTGACCGTTATTTCCGAGTAACTTGCCGTACTGTCATCTAAGAACAAAGGTGCCGATTGCTTGCCGCCGTGGACGATATTGGTATCAACGAAGTGTTCACCGTTGGCAAAATCAGGCTCAGCGTAACCCATAGTCGAACCATTGACATTAGGATTGTCATATCCATCTTCCCATATCAAATAAATCCTCTTGCTGCCCGGCTGGTCCGGATTGATGTCATTGTAGGACTCGAAATCATCCACAATAAGATATGGTAGTACTGTAAAGATCCAGACTCTACCCTTTCTTACCGTTGAATCGGTATTGATCTGGTCGATACGCCAGTAATAAACCTGGTCGGGATCTACACCTTCAGGCGGCATGTAACTGTTAGCATCCTGCCGGTTTCGATATATGCCTGTGGTATCGGATGCATCGGCGGCATCTACAGCGGTTTCATCAGTGCCGAAATACACATCATGTTGTACAGCCTCATCTCCAGGCGTCCAGCTAAGAGGCAAAGCATTTTTTAAATCTGTTATTGTTCCATTGGGTGGAACCGGATTCCAGGCACGCAACGGGTCAATTCGCATTACTGTCTTAATCTCGTCCTGCATTAGTGCCTTGTCATAGATGCGAAAATCATCCAATAATCCGGTAAAGTATGCTTCAAGGCCATATATCTGACGGCCAAGCGTGTTGCTTGTGACGTTGCTGAGGTCTGTCGGCAGGGTTCCCGTAGCACCCTCTGCAACAACCGTATCGTCAAGGTAAAGCTGCATATATCGACTTGCACCATCTATCACAACGGCTACATGATGCCATCCGATTGTAAGTGTTGAAGGTGCTTCTAATATATCCGTCTCAGTACCCGGGTACGGATCAGTGAAATCCGTTACAATAGCAAAAGTCAGGGGGCCTTCCATGTCAGAGCGCGGTGTCAGGGCCATGTAATCAGAGAATCCGTCGGGGTTGAAAAAGGCGAATATACGCTGCCAGGGACCACCCGCGTTGGGGAAATTGACCCACGTTGAGATTGTGCAACTGGCCAGAGAGGTGATAAGTGAGTCAATCGGCAAATCTACATAGTTGTTTACACCGTCGAACTCGAGTGCGCCGCCATCAAAACCGTACACCCAGATTGGACCGCCGTAGATAGTACCATGTCTATTATAGCCAGACCAGTCCACGGCCCGGGTACCCGAGCCCGCATCAAGCCTCCACCAACCGACGAGGTTGGGATCGCTGATAGGTATATCCGGTATGGTTGAGAAGCTCCAGATATCACCCACATGCGTATTCGTACCATCATACTCATCGACACGCCAGTAATAAGTCGTGTCATAATTCAATGTCTCCGGCTCGTATGTGGTTGTTGTTTGAGCTGTCGATTTCAGTATTAGATCATTCGGGTCTGTACCTAAGTACACATCATGCGTCTGTGCTCCTAAACCAGCGTTCCAGGCAAGAACGATATCAAGGTCAAGGTATTTGGCTTCGTTTATCGGCGTAGGTATATAAGCCTTCAAGGGCTGAACCATGAAACTCCAGACCTCACCCGGCCAGATAGTATCCCCATCGACCTCATCCACTCGCCAATAATAGGTTTGTCCGTATTCCAGGGGATCGGCTGGGGCGTACGTGCTTTCACTCTGACCCAGGCTGACCTGTACATTCGGATGATTATCGGCGGTTGCTGCACTTACGTCATCCATCGTTGCTCCCAGATAGACATTATGGGTTACAGCGTTGCTTCCGGGATTCCAGCTAAGGGTAGGATCAGAACCCACAGAGCCGCCATCAACCGGATTCGGTTGCCAGGCACTGGTGGGCGTCATTATAACTTGTATCTCGGTCTGTGATAATGCCTCGTCATAAATCCGAAAATCGTCAACCTTGCCCGTAAACCAGTTGCGTCCGATAGTGCTACAACCGTTGTCGCCTGCTATATTTAAGGGCATATTGGTCTGGTCATACGGCAGAGGGGCCCCATCGGCACTGTCCGCTTCCTGACCATCTATATACAGTCTCAATGTGGTACCGTCATACGTGGCAGCAACATGCATCCAGGTTTCGGATACGAATGGAGCTGCGACATAGCTGGCAACAGCGGCCCCATTTCCCGAGCGGACACCGAAGACCAAATTGTCCTCCATCTTTCGGGGACCACCGAGATTACCGGCATCGGGCTCACCTTCCGTTACACCCAGATACCAGTTCGCCCATGCAACACAGCCCCGGCCACTGAATAAAATGAGTCCGCCGGAGGTGTTCACGACATTCACCCAGACCGCCACCGTATATTGTCCGGTACTACGCAGTTGCAGTTCCGGGCTATTCGGGATAGTCACAAGGTCTTCATTGCCGTCAAATTCAAGGGCACCACCGCTCGGGCCGAGAATCCACGTGGGATCTCCCTGCAAGGTGCCGTTATTGCTACCGACGACATCATTCAACGTGGTTCCTGATCCTTCATCAAAGGGCCAGTAGGCGATCAAGTCGGCTGAAGCTGAGCCGGTCACTCCAAGAACTACGACACACAATATCAGATAAATCATTTTCTTAAACATAATAAGCCTCCTCAAAAGAAAGTTATATTGAAAATATTTTTCAAGTGACTAATCAATAATGAGATCTGCATGGAAAACCCCCGGCTAAAAAAGTTATGTCTGTCTGTTCGTCGTCGGGAGGAGTCAGGTCAAAACTAAAAGCCGTAGGATTATACATCCCACCTTCACACCATTCGATGAATGTCGGATCTACCCACCTGTGTATATTGGAGTGACCATCTGCAAATCCCAAAGTGGTCTGCTCTTTATGCCACATTGCAACAGGATCTATGAATCTTGGCGGGCCAAAATTCATTTGCCAGGAGCCTACATTGGAACCTCTGGGGTCGAGATCCTCGATAAACAGGTATTTCGAAGCAGGATTTCTTATTTCTGAATATCTTCTTGCCGGTACATGAGTTCCCGGCCAGTTTTCTCCATTTGCACCGTTGGCAATGGAAAAGCTGCGATATGCACCCTGTTGGGGATCCTTTAGCCTTATATCCGCCACCTTTTCTTCTACCGCAGAGATTAATTCGGATGAAAACATCTGCAAACGATTCCTCTTTTTTTCGAAATGTTTAAGCACTTCAAATCGAACGATAGATAGCGCCCATCGCAAAAAATGATCATGACTTTCCAGGGAGCTATATTGCTTCCTCATCAATACAACGACATTTTGAAGTATATCATCCACGTAGGCATAAGGTTTAACCAGACAGAGTATATACTCACGAATACGGCATTCATGGGCTAAATACAAACGTATAAATTCATCATCACCAGTGTTCTGGCTTTGCTCATTCATTGATTTGCCTCACGTGAGAAATTCATTTTATATAAATATTCCCATAAAAGCCTATAAAATCGGAAAAAAATATGAGTTTTTTTGAAAAATTACACGTTCTTCGGTGCAATTCAGCCTCTAAAACAGGAAAAATCCCAAGGGAAGCTATCGGAAACCGCTTCAACACGCTTAAAAGCTATGATTCAAACATACCTCCTTCCAAAGACTTTTTCCAACCGGCCGAGACTTTTAGTAAATCAATATAATTAAAGGCTCCGGCATAGAAAATTCATGTCACATGTATATTATACTGCTTATGCATGCTGTGAGTATAGTCTTTTTCACTTTTTTTGCATTTTTCATATCTCATTTCACTGTTTCTGCCGGTAAACTAAAAGAGAAAGTAACTAAAATAGCATGGATTTGATATGAATCAGGATAAGCGCACTTTGGAATTCCTGAAGCTGTTTGTAAGACATCAGCAGGAAATATATGCCTATATACTCACTTTGGTGCCTCGCGTGCACGACGCGGACGATCTGTTCCAGGATGGGATGATCGTGATGTGGCAGAAGTTCGATCAGTTCCAGCCAGGCACGAACTTTGCGGCTTGGGGCGTCCAAAATCATGCGCTATCAGATTCTGGATTACCGCCGAAACCTGGCCCGTAATAAGCGAGTCTTAATGGAGGATTCATTGTTTGAGGCGCTGATGGACCACATGCAAAGTACACATGTCGGGAATCATCCGCCGTTAGTAGTGGTCATCGGCATGGATATATAGTAAACTTGTTGTGCTGAAACATAATCATTCATAAGGAGCACTATTATGAGACGCTTTACATTTCTTCTTGGGCTTGTGAGTTTGACCTCGCTGGCCGTCAGCATTACTACAGCCGCGATGCCGACTTCTTCCGGCACCTCCACTGCTGCGGCAAAGCATTGGACCGCCGACAACGGCAACGGTACCTATTCCAATCCCCTGTTCTATGAGGAGTTCGAGGATCCCGACATCATCCGAGTCGGCGAGGACTATTACCTCGCCGGCACCACCATGCACATGAATCCCGCCCTGATGATTATGCATTCCAAGGACCTGGTGAACTGGGAACTCGCCAGCTATTGCACGGATCGCCTCGACCTCGGTCCCGCATTCCGCCTGGAAGGCAGAAACATCTACGGCCGGGGCATTTGGGCGCCCTGCATCCGCTACCACGACGGCATGTTCTATGTCTTCTCCAATGTCAACGGCGTCGGCCTCCAAGTCTTCCGCTCTAAGTCCGCCAGCGGCCCCTGGGAGCACAACCAGATCCCCGGCAGGCACGACATGTCCGTTCTCTTTGATGATGACGGGAAGGTCTATATCATTTCCGGCAACAGGAACCCTTATCCAATCGAAGAACTCACCCCGGACCTCAAGGGCTTCGTCCCCGGCGGCCGCCACGAATTAGTCGTCCCAGAGGGCTCAAGATTGGGTGAAGGCCACCACCTCTACAAGATCAACGGCAAGTACGTGGACGTATCGGCCATCCCCGGATCCAATACCGACCAGATGGTCGCCACTGCCGATTCCATCGACGGACCCTGGCGGATCGACCTCATGGTAGATGCCGAAAACTTCGGCACTCCCAGCCAGGCACCTCTGCGACCCGGCACGAGCATCGGACCCAATGATAAGAATTACACGTTGCATCAGGGCGGCATCGTGGATACGCCCAACGGCGAATGGTGGGCCATCATCATGAATGACCGCGGCAGTATCGGCCGGTTGGTCAATCTCGTCCCCGTCACCTGGGACAACGGCCTGCCCTACGTGGGCTTGCCCGGCAATCTACGCAAGGCACCCAATACCTGGGTCAAGCCCAACACCGGCTATACTCAGGATCCCAAACCAGCGTTCGTTCATGACGACAACTTCGATAGTGGTAAACTCAATCCCGAATGGCAGTGGAATCACGTGCCTGATGATACAAAATGGTCCCTCACTGAGAAGCCCGGGGTGCTTCGTCTGCATTCCCTGCCCGCCAACGACTTCTATTCAGCTCGCAATAGCATCTGTCAGCGACCGCCCGGACCCGAATCGACCTTCATGGTCGAACTGGATACGTCGGGTATGGTAGAAGGAGACACGGCAGGTCTAGCGCTCTTGAACTCGCCCTATGCATGGATTGGTGTGGTGAAATCCGCTGAGGGAATAACGGTGCAGATGCTTGACAACACGGGTAGTGGCGGTGGTCGCAGTGGACGCCGAGACGCTCCCGCCAGCCCGGCCAATCCCCCCACAATGGGCCCGGCAAATCCCCCCGAGCATCTCTGGTTGCGAGTGAACTGTAACTTTGACACGGACTATGGCACCTTCAGTTGGAGCGCCGATGGTAAGGAATTCACGACTTTGGGTGAGCCCTACACCATGCGATACAATTATCGGGGCACATTCCAGGGTGTTCGTCCATCCCTGTTCCATTACAACACGTTGGGACAGCCCGGCGGTTATGTTGATTTCGACAACTTCACAGTTGACGAGCCGAGAGCAAGGGGTGCTGAAAGGGAAATTCCCATGGGCAAAACCATCGCACTGACCAGCGGTGCCGATGGCAGTTTCCTGGCCGCTAATCTTGAAGATTCGACTCTGGTTAATATTCCGGTCGCCGAAACGATTCCTGTTAATGCCAAATTCCAGGTTATCGATCTCGGATTAGGTCGTGTGGCACTAAAGACCGCCAACGGCAGAGTGGTTTCGGTAAATAACGAAAAGGCTATCCTCAAGAACCTCGGCAATGCCAAACCCGGCGAGGTGGAGACATTCCAGTGGGTCAACCTGATGCGCGGCGATACCATGCTCATGTCCCTCACGAATCATCGTTATCTGGCAACCAAGCCCAACGAACCGGGACCGGTAACCGCAACAGCCACAGGACCTAATCCGGCCCGAAAGGGCGGTGCATGTTTCAAATGGAGGGCAGTCGAATGAAACGCGTTCGCCATCGTCGGTCTTCTACGTCGTTGATACCGCGGCATCGTGATATTGCAAAAAAAAGAAATCTCTTAACTTGAAAGGTGACATCGTGAAAAAATATAAACAAGCTCTTGTAGTTCTGCTGGTGTTCGGAACATGGACTGTCCCCGCTCAGTCCCAGAACCATTACAAAAGCTTTACCGTCTCCACCTATGCGATTCAGGGGACCGTGCAGGGCCTCATGAACAGCAATCCCAACCCGGCCCAGTCCTGGTCCGACCTAACGCGCAACCTCAAGATCGACAAGATTTATCTCGAGGTCATGCGCAACCATAAACTTGTTGATGAAGCCGGCCTGGAAGAACTCAAACAGTTTTTCCAGGATCAGGGCGTTGAAGTCTGTGGCGGCCTGGCCTACAGCATCAGCGAAAGTTATGGTTTTCAGGGCTTCGACTACGCCGATCCGGAGAACCGCGAATTCGCCCGAAAGGCCGTTGAAATGGCCGCCCGCCATTTCGATGAAATCCTGCTTGACGATTACTACTTCTTCAACCGCAAGACCGATTACGACATTAAGGCCAAGGGCGACAAATCCTGGACGCAATACCGCCTCGAGACCATGCGCGATGTCACCGAGAACCTCATCGTCAAACCCGCCAAGGCCGTCAATCCCAATTGCAAAATTATCATCAAGATGGCCAACTGGTACGATCAATACGCCGGCATGGGCAATGACACCGAAAAGGTCCCGCTTATTGCCGACGGCATGTTCGCCGGCACGGAATCTCGTCTTTGGGTTGGGCGTGAACAGCACCTCCAACCGTACCTCAGCTACGATATCATGCGCTTCATGGACAATCTCAAGCCTGGCATTAATAAAGGCGGCTGGGTTGACCAGGGTGGCGCCAATCCGATTGATCGCTACTCTGAGCAGCTTCTGGATACTGTCTTTGCCCGCTGTCCCGAAATGTGTTGCTTCCATTACGGGGGCATGCTTAGGCGCATTCGGTCCAACGCCATGACCAATCGCACCTGGGCCGAAGAACCCACCAGCCTCAACCTCGCTGAAGTCCAGAAAACCATCGGCCCCGATGAGAATCCTACCTTCGCCGATATCGCTGCCTACACCCTCGGCCAGGTTGACAAAGTGCTGGTCAACGTCGGCAAGCCCGTCGGCATAAAGACCTACACGCCTTATCATGCCACGGGTGAGGAGTTCCTTCACGATTATCTGGGCATGATCGGCCTGCCTATGGACATCTTCCCGTATTTTCCCGCTGATGCCAATATGGTCCTTCTTACCGAGCAAGCCAAATTCGATCCCGACATCATTCACAAAATTCAGGGTCAACTCGAGGCCGGCAAATCCGTCTGCGTCACCTCCGGTTTCGTGCGTGCCATGCAGGGCAAAGGTATAGAGGACATCTGCGAACTCGAAACCACCGGCGCCACAGTGCCGGTACGGCGTTTTACCTTCGCCGGTGGCCCCGGCGCACCGTTCCGGGGTGGTCGCGGCATGACCAGGCGTGAAGGTGAACCCGACCCCTTCGAGGCGCAGCGTGACATTCTCATTCCCGAAATCAAGTATTTCAACATCCTGACTCATGACGCGTGGGGCGATGCCCTGGGCATCTCCCCCGGCGGCACGACCTACCCCATCGTTCTATCGTGCGATTACTCCAAGGGCAAGTTTTACATCCTGACTATTCCTAACGATCCCGCCGACCTCTACGCCTTGCCGTCCACGGTTCTGTCGGTCATGCGTGCCACCGTAGGCTCTGCCGAGCCTATTCGTCTCGACAGTGCCCCTGCGCAGGTCGCCTTGTTCCGCTACGACAATAACACGTTTATCGTACAGAACTACCTGCCCACATCGGCGGAGGTCACAGTCTCTATCGATGGCGCTGCGACGCAAATTCACGACTTGCTTACAGACCAAGACATCGTACCCGCACCGGCAGCCAGTCGCGGTTTTGGCAGGTTCGGCGGTGGATTTGGCGGTCGTGGCCCGGCCGGCCCGCCGCCGCGAACATCCTTCACATTTACCGTGCTGCCAAATTCGTATATGGCCTTTACCGTCAAAAAAGTATATGTATCTTCCAATCCTATAAACTAAAATTTACATAAGGGGCAACCCATGAAAAAATACAATTTTATAAATGCCATCGTAAAGTTCCTGACAGAGCAAATAACCCTTCCATTCACCAGAAGTATTTTCGTGTCACTGGCGATTCTATCCCTGCTGACCGTCGTGAATCTATGGTTTTGGATTCCAGTTGCCTCTGCGGTCGAGGAGAGCTGTGATTCTTGTAGTTATAAGGCGAGTATTAGCGGGGATTTTAAGCATCGCAAGGACGATGCATCAGTCACAATCCAAGACGCAACCGGCAATGCGGCGGCGTTTCGTGAAGAAATCAACGGAAAGAATTTCACAGTCAGCATTTCGCATTTGCCTGCGGGCAGATACACTATCGTTATCGGCGAAGTGGAAACGCTGGTGGGCGAGCCGGAAGAAAGGTTGTTTGACGTTATTTCCGGCGATGTCGTGCTGGCGACGGATTTCGACATCGTCGCCACCGCCGGCGGCGGGAGAAAGGTCTGCCATATAACCGGCGTGGTCGAGCATGACGATGACTCGCTCCGTGGACCGCTGAAGGTTTCTTTTGTGGCGGTCAAGAACACCGCAAAATTCAACACATTCGAGGTGAAGGATGCCTCGGGTGCATCCGTTGTCGCTTTCAATGCTTCGGATCTCGCGGAGCCTTTTTCAGCCGCTGCGACTCGCATACCGGAAGTCAACGAGCCACCAATCTGGCGCGACCCGGCGCAACCGTTGCAAGCACGTGCGGACGATTTGATCCGCCGGATGTCGCTGGAGGAGAAAGTCGCACAATTACAGAACGAAGCGCCTGCCATCGTCCGACTTGGTCTTCCGGCGTACAACTACTGGAATGAAGCGTTGCACGGCGTTGCAAACAACGGCATCGCCACCGTCTTTCCGGAGCCTATCGGTATGGCCTCTACGTGGAATCCGGAGTTGCTTCATCAGGAAGGAAACGTCATTGGCATCGAAGGCCGTGCGAAGTTCAACGATTACATCTCGAAGCACGATGGAAACTCCAAATGGTGGACCGGCCTGACCTTCTGGACTCCGAACATCAATATCTTCCGTGATCCCCGCTGGGGGCGCGGGCAGGAAACCTATGGCGAAGACCCCTATCTCGCAGGCGAGATAGCCGTGGAGTTCATCAAGGGAATCCAAGGGGACGATCCCAACTACATGCTTGCGATGGCGTGCGCAAAGCATTACGCGGTACACAGCGGCCCGGAGCGGGATCGCCATCGTTTCAATGCCGAGCCATCGGAACGCGATTTGTACGAAACGTATCTGCCTCAGTTTGAGCGGGCGGTGCGCGAGGCGGGTGTCGCCGGCGTGATGAGCGCCTACAATGCGCTTGATGGCGTTCCTTGTAGCGCCAGTACGTTCTTGCTCGACGATCTGTTGCGCAAGCAATGGGGATTTGAAGGTTATGTTGTTTCCGATTGCAGTGCGATCAACGATATTTGGAACAGAAGGGCACATCAGTACGTCGATACCCCGGAAGAAGCTGCGGCTATCGCGGTGAAGGCCGGTTGCAATCTCTGCTGCGGCGGAGATTACAATGCCCTGGTCAAGGCCGTCCAAAAGGGCTTAATCAGCGAGAAGGAAATCAATCAGGCCTTGTATTACACGTTGTGGACCCGTTTCCGTCTCGGCCTGTTTGATCCGGTCGAGAAAGTCCCTTATTCGAAATACACCATCAAGGACAACGACACGCCCGAACACCGGCAGGTGGCCCTGGAAGTTGCGCGGCAATCCCTGGTGCTGCTGAAGAACGACGGCATCCTTCCGCTCGACCGCTCCAAGATCAAACGGATTGCTGTCATCGGCCCCAATGGCAAATCGACATCCATGTTGCATGGCAATTACCACGGATCAGCTTCGCATCCGATCTCAATTCTGAACGGCATAAAGCAAGTGGCCGGGACGAACATCGAAGTCACTTTTGCTCAAGGATGCCCGATCACCACCAGAACCGAACGGGGCATTGCGGCGTGGAGCCGCCAGGATAATGATACGACCCGTCCAGTGCCGAAACTCTACGCAGAAGCCCTCAGCAATGCGACGAATGCGGACTTGATCATTTATGCCGGCGGCATTACTCCGGCACAGGAAGGCGAAGGATTCGATCGTGATTCGATTGAACTGCCTGAAGTGCAGGAAAAACTCGTGCAGGCGCTCCATGCCACCGGCAAGCCGGTGGTCATGGTCGATTGTAGCGGGTCGGCGATAGCGCTGCCGTGGGAGGCGGAGAACCTGCCGGCGATTTTGCAGGCGTGGTATCCCGGCGAGGAAGGCGGGCGAGCGGTAGCCGAGGTTTTGTTCGGCGATGTCAACCCATCCGGCCATTTGCCGTTGACCTTCTACAGAGCTACAGCGGACTTGCCGGCCTTCACGGATTACTCAATGACCAACCGCACCTATCGGTATTTCAGCGGCAAGCCCCTCTACGCGTTCGGCCACGGTTTGAGTTACACCAAGTTCAATTACAAGAGCGGCAAGTTGAAACCGAAGAAAATTGCCTCCAATGGCACGGTGAAAGTGACATTCACAGTGAAGAATTCCGGCAAACGCGACGGCGATGATGTGGCACAAGTTTATTTCCGTCACGTCAATTCAAGCGTTCCACAACCGAAACTCGCCCTGTGCGGTTTTGTCCGTGTGCATCTTAAGCGTGGCAAATCCCAAAAGGTCACGATTGAAGTTCCCGCCGAACGCCTGCGCTACTGGGATACGGAGAAAAAGCAATACGTGGTTGAACCTGGGAAATATGAGATCCTCGTCGGCGCGGCGTCGGACGACATCCGCCTAAAATTGCCAATGACAATAACCACTCGGTGAGACAATTGAAACATCATACTATGAACCTTATATTAAAAGGAGTTTTTCACTATGAACACTCGAAAACTGAAAATTCGCCTTACCTATTTCACAGCTATCATGGCGGCCGGGGTGTGGGCCCTGCACGCCGCTGCGCCGGTGTCCGCTGCCACGACCACGCCCGTTAATGCCGTCATCGACGCCGGCAAGACTTATGCTCCCATCAATCACAACCTCTATGGCATGTTCATCGAACACGCCGGCGGCCTCGTGTACCGCGGCATGTGGGCTGAAATGATCGGTGACCGCAAGTTCTACAATCCCATCACCGCCCAGGACGCGGCCCCGGCCGAACGCGGTGGTCGAGGCGGCCGCGGGCGCTTCGGTGGCGCGCCTCGCCGCTGGATTCCCGTCGGTCCGGCCGAATCCGTCACCATGAACACCCGGAACGCCTATGTCGGCGACCACTCGCCTGCTGTCGCACTAAGTCCCACGGAATCCCGTGGTATCCGACAGGCGGGTCTCACCCTCATGAGAGACAAGGACTACACCGGCCGAATCGTCTTCGCCGGAAATCCTGCCGCCCAGGTATCTGTCAGCCTTGTATGGGGAACCGGCGACACTGACCGCCAGACAGTGGCCATCAACAAGCTGACCCCCGCTTACGCCAAATTCCCCCTTACCTTCAAATCACCGGTTGATGCAACCGATGCCCGGCTTGAAATCACTGCCACCGGCACCGGCACCCTGTTCATCGGCGCCGT
Source organism: uncultured Pirellulales bacterium (assembly GCA_964570855.1). Taxonomy (GTDB): domain Bacteria; phylum Planctomycetota; class Phycisphaerae; order Sedimentisphaerales; family Anaerobacaceae; genus JAFGPS01. The sequence goes on along the minus strand of CAZMZR010000013.1, from coordinate 23,197 downwards.
CTCGCTGATGCCCGCCGACAATATCCAGGGCTGGAGGACCGAAGTTATCGCCGTGCTCAAGTCCCTTCGCTCCGGCGTTTACCGCTGGCCCGGCGGCAACTTTGTCTCTGCCCACGACTGGCGTGACGCCATCGGCGATCCGGACCAGCGTCCACCCATCTTGGATCCTGTCTGGAGCGCTCTGCAGTCCAACGACGTAGGCACCGACGAATTCATGACCCTGTGCCGGCTCGTGGATGTCGAACCCTATATCACCGTCAACTCCGGCTTCGGTGAAGCCCGTTCCGCCGCCGAATACGTCGAATACGCCAACGGCCTCGTTACTACCCGCATGGGTGCGATGCGTGCCGCCAACGGCCATCCCGAGCCTTATCACGTCAAGTTCTGGAACATCGGGAATGAAATGTGGGGCGACTGGCAGTACGGCTACATGCCCCTGGCCCAGTACCAGGTCAAGCACAACCTCTTTGCCAAGGCCATGCGCAAAGTCGATCCCAACATCATCCTCATTGCCGACGGTGCCATGCCCGACACCATGACCGGTTCCAAAATGTCCTTGAAACTGGGCGACAAGCTGATTCCCGATTACCTCGGGCCGGCCGATTGGACGGGTGCCATGTTTCTCAATTGCCTCAATCACATGGATATGATTAGCGAGCATTATTACAACTATAACACCCACTTTGATCTCGCACAGGCAAAGCAAGTGCCCAATGATCCCAATGAACCTCTCGTGGATTGGATGCGGCGTCCTGCGAATCACATCCGCATCAAGTACGAAGAGTATCAGGAATACCTGGACCGAATTCCCGCGCTGAAGAACAAACCGGTCCCCATCGCGCTTGATGAATATGCCTACGCCGGCGGCGGTCGCGGCGGCGGCAATTATAAGGTCGTTCCGGCCTACGCCTGGAATTTTCACGAAATGTTCCGCCACTCCGACCTCTTTCAGCTCGGTTCATTGACTTTTATCACGGGTACATACAGTACCGCAGGCGGCCAGGCCGTCCTCAATCCTGTCGGCATGCTCTTTAAGTTCTATCGCGACTACTACGGTACCATTCCCGTAGAGACTTCAGGTAATTCCCCGCAGCCCAAGCCCAAAGATCCTCCCGGTGGCGAACAGCCCGTTATCCACGCCGGCAGCGATACCTTCCCGTTGGATGTGGCCGCTGCCTGGACGGCCGACCGCAAGGCCCTTACTATCGCCGTCATCAACCCGACCGAATCGGCGCAGACTCTGAGCCTGCAAATCCGCGGTGCCGAACTATCCGGCAAAGGCACCCTTCGCCGTATGGCCCCGGAGAGCCTCACCGTGACCGTGGTCGCGGGCCAGGAACCGGGCGTCGAGATCGAAGAACAAACGCTGGATGCCATCCCTACGAGCCCGACTTTTGCCCCCTTCAGCGTCAATATCTATGAATTCCCAGTTCAGTAATAGCTAAATCTGATGAATCTAAAGTAAAGGAATTTAAAATGAACAAAGCTAATCTCACATGGCTCTCTGTGATCGTATTGATATGTGCTAACGCTCTTGTTGCGCTCGCAGCAAACTCGGAATCTCAACCTGATGCAGCCTCCTTATTTCCCCAGTCTTTAAAGTGGACGTCTTCGGGGATTTTGGTTAGTCCGATCTCCGACGAAACGCACACGATTGTGTCCGTCAAGGATCCGACGATCGTCCGTTACCACAACCTGTGGCATATCTATGCGACTGCTTATTCTACGTCTGCCAAAACATGGAGCATGGTGTACCTGAACTTCCAGGACTGGTCCGAGGCCCCTCAAGCCGAGCTGACCTACATTGATATCAATCCTGATTTGAGAGGGTATCACTGTGCGCCGCATCTCTTCTATTTCACCCCGCACGAAAAATGGTATTTGATCTTCCAGTCACAGCAGCCGCAGTATTGCACCACCGATGACATTTCCAAGCCGGAAACCTGGACAGCTCCGAAGAACTTCTTTGGCAGACTGCCTGCGAGTACCCCGAGTCTTCCGATCGATTACCACATCATCTGCGACGATACACATGCCTACCTGTTCTTCACCGGCGACAACGGCTGCTTTTATCGCTGCCGGACCACGATCGAGGACTTCCCCCATGGGATGAGCGATCCCGAGATTGCCATCCAAGACAGTCGAAACAACCTTTTCGAGGCGAGCATAACCTATAAGATCAAGGGCACCGATCTGTATCTAACCCTGATTGAGGCCCTGAGCCCGGCACGGTACTATCGCGCCTGGATCTCCGATCGTCTCGATGGGGAATGGACACCTGTGCCGGATGCCGATTCATGGAACATGCCTTTCGCAGGGATCAACAATGTCACCTTCGCAGACGGTGTGGCGCCTTGGACAAGAGACATCAGCCACGGAGAACTGCTTCGCGACGGATATGACGAAACCATGACCATCGATCTCAACAACCTTCAAATGCTTTACCAAGGTCGTGATCCAGCGAGTGGTGGGAATTATAGTCTGTTGCCCTATCGACTCGGCCTCCTGACATTGGATTATTCCGACAAGTAGGGGGGCTACTAGTGTTAGAGTGTATACATTATTTTATTAGAAGACAAGGAGTTGCATATGCGTTCATTCTTCCATGTCGTGCCACGCAAGCCTGTCCTGTCACTGGCTACATTAACGTTGCTCACGGTCTTTGGCGTCTCCGTTTGGGCTGCCGATACCGGTAAAATCGTTGTACAGGCGGACAAGCCCGGTGCCAAGATCGATCCCATGTTTTATGGTATCATGACCGAGGAAATCAATTATTCTTACGAGGGCGGACTGTACGGCGAATTGATTCAGAACCGCATCTTCCGGAATCCCCAGGGAGGTGGTTGGGCCCCTGCGGTCACTGGAACCAAGGAACCGGGCCTGTTTCGGAGCGAGCATTATTCGATGAGCGCTTTCTCCTACAAAATTCCCAATGGCAAGTATCTCGCGAAGCTCTACTTTGCAGAGACGTATTCAGGTATTGCCGGCCCCGGCCAGCGCGTTTTTTCCTTCAATGTCCAGGGACAAGATTTCAAGGACTTTGACATCTGGGTAAAGGCCGGCGGTCCCAACCGCGCCTACATCGAAACGGTGCCCGTGGAAGTGACCAATGGAGAGTTCCGCATTGTTTTCACGCCCCAGATCGAAAACCCGGCAATCAACGCGATTGAAATCATTCCGCAGACAGCGTCTTCTACAACGACCGTACGGATCAGGGCCGGGCAGCGCGAGCCATTTACGGATTCGAGCGGCCAGGTTTGGCAGCCGGAAAAAGGATTTGAGGGAGGCAGTACAGTCGATCACGGCCCAATCGTGGAAACTCCGGGCGACTCGATACCCAATGCTCCTCACTGGTTCCTCGTGACTTCGCCCGGTGCTGAAGGCAACGCCGCCACCGATACCAATGATCCCATCAACACCACCGTCTTGACGACCAGTCTGAAGCTCACGATTTCCAATGTGCCCGACGGCGGACGCGTGGGTGTTTCCAATGATGGTTATTGGGGTATTCCTGTCAAAGCCAACTGGACCTATCAGTGTTCTTTCTACGCCAAGGCCTCGGAGGGATTCTCCGGGCCATTGACGGTCTCCATCGAGTCTAACGATGGCGCAACGGTTTACGCCTCCGCCACGGTACCCGCCATCACCGGCAAGTGGCAACGCTACAGTGTCACGTTGAAGACCGGTCAGGTGACGCCCACAGCCGACGCCCGTTTCGTGATCTCCGCCGGTTCGAAGGGCACGGTGAACTTCAACCTCGCGTCTCTGTTCCCGCCGGTATTCAAGGAACGCATCGGTGTCGCACTGGGCGGCCGTCCCGTTACCGGTTTTAGGCCGGACATCATGCAACTGCTGGACGATATGCACCCGGCGTTCCTGCGTTTCCCGGGCGGTAATTATATTGAAGGGTTCAATTTTGCGAATCGTTTCAATTGGAAAACCATGATCGGACCATGGGAAGAACGTCCCGGTCACCAGAGTCCCTGGGGCTATCGGTCTTCAGATGGTTTGGGTCTGTTGGAATTCCTCGAATGGTGCGAAGAATTGAATATGGAGCCGGTAGTGGGTGTGTATGCCGGCCTGCACCTTGACGGCGGCCGTGATATCAGGACCGGCGACGCGCTCAAGCCGTTTATTCAGGATGCACTTGACGAAATCGAGTATATCACCGGCGATGTGACTACCGAGTGGGGCGCCCGCCGTGCCAAAGACGGCCATCCGGCCCCCTTCAAGCTGACTTATGTCGAGATCGGTAACGAGGACTTCCTCAATAATGGTACTGCCACCTACCGTGGCCTGGAAGGTCGCTTTGCCATGTTCTATAACGCCATAAAGGCCAAATACCCCGACATTCAGGTGATTGCCACGGTCAATCCGGGCGAAGGGATTCCACATGATGTGATCGACAATCACCACTATATGTCGCCCAACACCGCCATTCGCAATGCCCATTTGTATGATAATGCCGATCGTAACGGCCCGAAGATTTTCGAAGGTGAATGGGCTTCCCAGGAACGTGGGGTACAACGTGGGCTGACCCCATCCTTCCAGTGTGCGTTGTCCGATGCCGCTTTTTTGACCGGCTTGGAGCGGAACGCCGACATTGTCATCATGACCTGCTACGCTCCGCTGTTTACCCGGATGAATCCGGGTGGCAGTCAGTGGAGCACCGACCTGATCGGCTACGATACCCTGACCAGCTTTGGTTCGCCGCCGTACTATGTGCAGAAGATGTTCTTCAATGCCAAGGGCGATCAGGTTCTCCCTGTCGGCGAAATTGCTCCCCAGACGATTCCGACTCCGGAACCCACTCCGGCACCCGCCCAAACCGCAGGCCGCTTTGGAGGTCGTGGACGTGCTGAAACTCCTCCCAGTCCTGATGAGCCACTGTTTGCATGTGCAAGCAAAGAGAAGGTTTCCGGTGACATCATCTTAAAGGTCGTCAATATCTTTGACGTGGACCAAACCCTGACTGTGGAGTTGATGGGAGCCAATATCAAAAAAGTGGCGACCGGCGAGGTCATGAAGGGCGAGCTTGACGATATCAACTCTGTGGAGAACCCGTTCCACACAGTGCCCAAGAGCTTCATCGTCACCGATGCCGGTTCCACATGGAATCACACCTTCCCCGGCAATTCCATCACGGTCGTTCGTTTCAAGACCAAGTGACGGAGCCCAGGCGTATGGATGACGATGCGCTTATCGTGTTAAGTTTGAACGCTGTCGTACCCCGTGACGCATTTCGTCACGGGGTATCTTCAACGAAAGGAGTTTTTTTATGAGACAAGCAACCGTCGCTATCCTTGTCGCTTGCGCCATGTTCAACGCTGTCGGGATCTGTGTCGCGCAGACAGACGGCGAGGCCAATCCGTCAACAGAAACCATCTGGTTGTCCTCACTCGACGTTTCGCGTGTTGAGCAGGGGTGGGGCCAGGCCCATTCGAACCGTTCAGTTTACAACCGGAGACTGACAATCGCTGGCCGGGTTTTCCAGCGAGGCATTGGCACACACGCCAATTCCACCATCCCACTTGAGTTGGACGGCAACGCGGTGGAACTGTCCGGATGGGTTGGTGTGGATGACGAAACCAACGGACGGGGATCGATCGTGTTTCAGATCAAAGCGGACGGAAAAGAGATTTGGAACAGCGGATTGATGCGGCCGGGCGATGCGGCGAAGGAATTTTCCCTGGACGTGAAGGGGGTCAAATCCCTGGTGCTTCTGGCCACGGATGGGGGAGACGGGTTTGATTACGATCATGCCGACTGGGCGGATCTGAAGATTACCATGATCAACAACTGCAAACCTCGCCTCAATGTTCCACCCATCGAGGATGCGGTGATTCTGACACCGAAGCCCGCCCCGACGCCTCGCATCAATGGCGCGAAAGTGTTTGGCGTTAGACCCGGTTCGCCGTTTATCTTCAGAATCGCTGCGACCGGTGATCGCCCGATGACTTTCTCGGTGGATGGACTTCCGGCGGGTCTGAATCTTGATTCCAAGACCGGCCAGATTACCGGCCAGTTAGCTGCTGCCGGCGAATTCAAGGTGACGCTTCACGCCAAAAACGCACTCGGACAGGCTGATTGTGAATTCAAAATCGTTTGTGGTTCGCAAATCGGTCTTACGCCGGCGATGGGCTGGAACAGTTGGAACTGTTTCGCCAGCGCGGTGACGGCAGAAAAAATCAAGGCGGCCGCGGATGCCATGGTCAGCAGTGGACTGGTCGATCACGGATGGACCTACATCAACATTGACGATTTCTGGCAGGTGCATCGCGATTCGAAAGACGAGACCCTGCAAGGACCGCAGCGTGATGCCGAAGGACACATTCTTCCCAATCCACGCTTCCCCGACATGAAGGGCCTTGTGGATTACGTGCACGGTAAGGGTCTCAAGATCGGCATTTATTCGGGACCTGGTCCTTGGACTTGCGGCGGTTGCGTTGGCAGCTTTGACCACGAACTACAGGACGCACAGCAATATGCTGAGTGGGGATTCGATTATCTCAAATATGACTGGTGTTCCTACAATCCCGCCTTCGAAGCCTATCGCGGCGTCAAAGACTGGGATCCTTCCTCAAAGTCAAACATTACCTATGCAGGCGGTGACGACCTGACGAAATGCAAATATCCCTTCGAGTTGATGCACGAGTCGCTGGCCCAACAGCCGCGTGATATTATCTACAGTCTCTGCCAGTATGGCATGGGCAACGTTTGGGAGTGGGGCGCCGAAGTCGGTGGAAATTCATGGCGAACGACCAACGACATCTCCGACAACTGGGGCAGCATGTCGGGTATCGGTTTTGGCCAGGCCGGGCACGAGCAGTTCGCCGGTCCCGGGCATTTCAACGATCCGGATATGCTTGTCGTCGGCAAAGTCGGTTGGGGGCCGCAACTGCATGATACCCGCCTGTCCCCGAACGAGCAATACACGCATATCAGCCTTTGGTGCCTGCTGGCTTCGCCGCTGTTGATCGGATGCGATATGACCCAACTCGACGAATTTACCTTGAGCCTGTTGACGAACGACGAGGTGTTGGAAATCAATCAGGATTCCCTCGGACGCCAGGCGGCGCGCATCGCGAAGAACGAGATGCTCGAGGTCTGGGCCAAGGATCTGGAAGACGGTTCCAAAGCGGTTGGACTGTTCAACCGTGGTTCGGCCGAAGAATCCATTACGGTAAACTGGGCTGACCTCGGATTGAGTGGCGAGCAAACCGTCCGCGATCTCTGGAGTCAGCAAGATATTGGTAATTATACCGGGCAATTTCAGACAAAAGTCGGTCGCCATGGCGTCGTACTGGTGAAGATCGTCCCGAAGAAATAATAACTGAATCTGATAGACTAATAGAAAGGAATTTTACTATGAACCATTTTGTTCTTTCGCGGTTTGCCGCCTCCGAATTGCCGTCGATCAAGAGCCTCTCGGTCATCGGAATCCCGGCAGCGGTGCCCCGTGGTACGACTTCTGGACCGGCGAGACTTTCACCGGCATGCTCAAGGAGCGGACGTTCCATATTGTCTGGGTGTCCGCGAATTATGGTAGTGGGAATCGCCTCGACCGGACAGCCGGATGTTGTCGTTCAGTACAAAGGTGATGCTATGAAAATCTCCAGAGTGAGTGAATCGAAGCGATGACAGTGGCAATGTAAACCCATCGAAAATACCTTCGACATCAAGAAATGAAAGTGAGTTTGATATGATTTGTACAATGAATGCCCGTAGACAACAGGCCTCAATGGCCTGGGTGTGCTGCGCGGGGTTTCTGACCGTGGCCCTGGTAAGGATTGCCTATGGAGCCGGTGGGTCCAATGTTACACCGGTGACCATCGCCAGTCCGAACGGGAAGATCAAAATTGAAATCCGGACCGATACCGCGGGGCAATTGACTTGGTCGGTCCAGCGCCAGGATCAGACCATTCTTGCCGCCGCTCCGCTTGGGCTGACGGTGGACGGTCACAATCTCGGCCAGTCCGCCACGCTCGGCGAGCCCCGCACACGCACCATTAATGAGCAATACCCGACCTGGGGCAATCACGCCGTGGCCGTCAATCATTGCAACGAAGCCGTGATCCCGGTCCAGTGCGCCGACGGCGTGAAGTACAAGCTGGAGGTGCGTGCTTTCGATGACGGCGCGGCCGTGCGCACCCGCGTAACGCTCGATGACACCGCGCACACCATCGCGGGCGAGGTGACCTCCTGGGCATTGCCTTCTGATTCGTACGTCTGGTGGGCCCGTTATGACGGCAGTTACGAGAGACCCTGCCAATCCGGAACGCTCGAGACCCTCCCGGTCAACAACCCGCTGGCGCCTCCGATCACCTTCAAACTTGGCGAGAGTCTTTACGTCTCCCTCACCGAGGCCAATAACGATTGTTTTCCGGACATGGGTTTGGTGCGAGACGGCGCTTTTATTAAAGCAGTCTTTCCCGCTTCGTCCGACGGTTGGAGTCAACAGGGCTCGATCGTCACCCCTTGGCGTGTCGCCATTATTGCCGAGGGGCTCAACGCCTTGGTCAACAGCGACATCGTGACCAACCTCTGCCCTTCGCCGCCCGCCGAGCTGGCCTCCGCTGACTGGATCAAACCCGGCCGCGCCCTTTGGCAGTGGTGGAGCATCGGCGCCCCCAGGCTGAACGACCAGAAGGAGTGGATCGACGCGGCAAAGAAACTCGGCTTCGAGTATTACCTAATTGACGAAGGTTGGCGTAATTGGCGCTCCCCAGGTAAGGATCAGTGGCAATGTCTCAAGGAAGTGATTGACTACGCCAAGACGCAGGGGATTGGTTCCCTGGTGTGGGTGAATTCCTCGGAAATGCGCACCGACGCCGAACGCCGCGCGTATCTTGAAAAAGTTGCAGCCCTCGGTGCTGTGGGAATCAAGATCGATTTTATTCCTGCCTGTACTGCCGAGATCACCCGCTGGTACGAAGGCGCGCTCAGGGACACTGCCGACCTGCACCTGCTCTGCAACTTTCATGGTGCGGTCAAGCCCACTGGTCGACGCCGAACATGGCCTCATGAATTGACTCGTGAAGCTGTTCGCGGTCACGAATACCATATGACGCGTTACCACCGGGTCCAGGCCGCCGATCACGACGAGACGGTCCTCTTTACACGTTTTCTGGCCGGTCCGGCTGACTACACACCAACCGCCTTCGATCTCCGTGAGATGGTCGGATACACATGGGCGCATCTTCTGGCCCAAGCAGTCGATATGACCTCGCCGCTTTTGCACTTTGCCGGGAAATATCAGGACTTCATCGGCAACCCCGCCGAGGACCTGATGCGTCATCTGCCCTCGACCTGGGATGAAACGATCGTGCTGCCGGGCACCGAGATCGGCAAAACGGTCGGCTTCGCACGCCGGCGCGGCCAGGCGTGGACCATCGGCGTGCTCAACGGCGGGGCGGCCGCCACGTTTCCGATCGATCTGTCCTTCCTGGGCACGGGCGCCTGGCAGGCTGAGGTGTTTGGCGATGATCCCGACAACCCAGCCGTTTTCAATCGCGAAAGCAAGGCTGTCACGGCCGGTGACCAGCTCACGACCTCCATGAGCCCTCGCGGCGGCGCCGTGGTCTGGATCACGAAGTCCGCCTCAACCGGTCTGGATGGCAACGGGCACTTGAAGGCCATCGAAGCAAAAACGGATGGGTTTTCATTCACCCGTCTTAAAAACGGGCTTCAGTTGCACACCGGCGATACGGTGAAAAACGTGATTTTCTACGGGCCGTCAACCGTTCGTGTGAACGAAAACCTGGGCCGGAATTTTTGGAAATATCCCAGTATCGTGGTGGTGGGCAAGCCTGCGGCGATCCCGTTTTCGGTGAAGGAGACAGGCGATAGTCTCACCATCGTATCGGACAAGCTGCAGATCAAAGCCGACAAAAAGACTGGGGCGCTCATGTTTATGGATGCCACCGGCAAAACGCTGACACAGGAGCGCACCGAAAACCACGCCGCGATCAAGCAGGTGGAGATTTCCGGCGCCCCGACCTACGAGGTGTCGAATAGCTTCACCTTGAAGCCGGATGAGGGGTGGTATGGATTCGGATACGTCGACTCAGCCCCGGCCAAAACAAATCGGCGCGGACAGGAACTGCTGCTGATCCAGACCAATCTCGGGATTGTTATTCCCATGATCGTCTCCTCCGAACGCTACGGCATCATGTGGGACACCTATTCCATCATGAAATTCAAGGACGATGCGAGCGGGGCGACACTCTGGGCTGAGAGTGCACCGGGCGGGGTGGATTACTATTTCTTTGCCGGTGACACGATGGACGACGTGATTGCCGGCTACCGCGATCTGACCGGTGCTTCGCCGATGTATCCCAAGCAGGCCCTTGGTCTGTTTATGAGCAAGGAACGCTATCCGACCCAGGCACGACTCATAGAAGTTGCCAGGACCTTCCGCAAGGAAAAGTTTCCGCTCGATTACATCGTGCAGGACTGGCAGTACTGGGGCTCCGACAAGGACGGCACGTGGAGCGGCATGATCTGGAATCCGGATCGTTATCCCGATCCGGAAGGCATGACCCAGGCGATTCACGACCTGCACATGAAGCTGATGATTTCCATCTGGCCGTCCGTGGGCAACGATACACCACTGGCTCATGAACTCGACCAATACGGACTGCGTTTCGAGCCGCTGCACTGGATTTCCAGGAAGGCCCGCATTTATGACGCCTTCAGCCAAAAGGGTCGCGAGATCTATTTCAAGTATATCAAAAGCGGGCTTTTCGACAAGGGCGTCGATGCGCTGTGGATGGACGGGACCGAGGTTGAGGTCGGCACCGCCTGTTGGAATCCCAACGAAGTCACACGGGACATCAAGAGTCTCGGCACCAATGCCATGGGCGATTTCTCCCGTTATCTCAATCCCTACACCCTCATGACCACCAAGGGGACCTACGAGGGACAGAGAGCCGTCAACAACCAGCGTGTGTTCACGCTGACCCGTTCGGCCTGGTGTGGTGCGCAGCGCTATGCCGCCGCCTCCTGGTCGGGGGATTCGTTCGCAAGCTGGGATACGTTAAAGGCCCAAATGGCCGGTGGACTCGAAGTGACCCTGTCGGGTAACCCATGGTGGACCCAGGACATCGGCGGGTTCTTCGTGAACAACTTCCCCGGCGGCGAACAGAATCCAGCCTATCGCGAACTCTTTGCACGCTGGTATCAATTCGGGGCCTTCAACCCGATCTTCCGCGTACATGGGACCAACATCGAACGCGAGCCCTACATCTTCAAGGAGATGGACCCGGAGATGTACCAGGCCCTGCTGGATATCACGTACCTGCGCTACCGCCTGATGCCGTATCTCTACAGTCAGAGCTGGAAGGTCACGAGCGAAGGTTATACGCTGATGCGCGGTCTGCCGTTGGATTTTCCGGACGACGTCAAGGCACGTGACATCAGTGACGCATTCATGTTCGGCCCGACGTTTCTGGTGCATCCTGTGACCCGTGCCATGTATCATGCGGACAATCCGCCGCCCGCGACCCTGTCGACGGAGTTCCTCCGAACCCTGGATGGCAAGCCCGGACTGGCCGTGCAATATTTTGCCGGCGAAAACTTCGATACCCCGAAAGATAAGGGGGTCGACAAGACCGTGGATCACGACTGGCCCGGACCGCCGCTGGCAGGCCCTCCAGGAGGACTTGACAGCTTCGAACATTTTTCCGTGCGCTGGGAGGGAACCCTTGTAGTGCCCGAGGACGGCGAATATGAAATCGGCGTCGAAGGCGACGATGGCTTCCGTCTCTATCTCGACGGCAAAAAGGTCGTAGAGGATTGGAGCCAGGGCGCCAAACGCTACCGCAGCGCCCATGTGACACTGAACAAGGGCCAAGAGGTGCCGCTCAAGTTGGAATACTTCCAAGGTGGCGTGGACCGTGTCATCCGTCTCGGTTGGCGTACACCCAGCGATATTCGCAAACTGAATGGGGAAAAGAAAGTCTTGAACAATGTGATGGAGACGTATCTGCCGTCCTGCGTGAACTGGATCGATTTCTGGACCAACCAGCAGTTCAAAGGTGGTCAGACGGTGGAGAAGGCCTGTCCGCTTAATATCCTGCCGCTATATGTGCGCGCCGGATCGATCGTACCGATGGGGCCGGTGATGCAGTATGCCACCGAAAAACCGGACGCACCGTACGAAATCCGTATCTATCCGGGAGCCGATGCGAAGTTCACGATCTACGAAGACGACAACGAGACCTACAACTATGAAAAAGGCGAACGCGCCACGTACGATCTCGTCTGGAACGATGCCGCCCGGACACTGACGATCGGACCGCGCAAGGGTTCGTTCCCCGGTATGTTTGCCGAGCGTAAGCTCAACATCGTCATGGCCTCACCCGACCGGAACACCGGTCTGGCCCAAGGGAACTTCAACGACAAGACGGTCAACTATACCGGTAAGGCTGTCGAGGTGACATTTTAATCAACCGAAAGGATGAATCATGAAGTCAAATTTATCAGTTTGTTTGTCGTGGGGTCGCAGGAAATGGAATTTTATCCCTGGGTTCCGATTCTTTGTGGTCATAATGACTGTTACGCTCTGGTTGCCTTCGATTTGCCCCGCCCAGTACCCGATCGTGCAGACGATCTTCACAGCCGACCCCGCTCCGCTGGTGCATGACGGAACGCTCTATCTTTACACCGGGCATGATGAGGATGACGCTCCGGATAGCCGGTTTGTGATGCATGATTACCAGTGCTTCACGACGACCGACATGGTCAACTGGACCCACCACGGAGCAGTCCTCGACGTTCGCAAGGCGTTCACATGGTCCGGCGGCGACGCCAACGCCGCCCAGTGCATTTATCGAAATGGCAAGTTCTATTACTACGTCAGCACCGCGGACAGAACGCACCCCGGCGTGGCTCTGGGCGTCGCGGTCGCCGACAATCCCTTCGGGCCGTTCGTGGACGCGCTCGGCCACGCGCTGGTGACTAACGACCAGACGACCTATGCACACCACAGTTGGGACGATCTCGATCCCACGGTGTTCATTGACGACGACGGCCGGGCCTTTCTCTATTGGGGCAACAACGCCTGCTATTTCGCCGAACTGAACGAGAACATGATCTCGCTCAAGGGCGACATCTCCCACGTCCCGCTGACACGGGAGGCGTTCGGCCCTGACTTCGAGGAAGCTCCGTGGATCTATCATCGCGGAAACCTGTACTACCTTTGGTATGCTTCCAGCATTCCGGAATCCATCCGTTACGCGGTCGCGAAGAGTCCAGTCGGGCCCTGGCAGTACGGTGGCGAGGTGATGGACATTCAGGAGACTTCGGGGTCCAACCATCCCGGCGTCATCGAATACAAGGGCCGGTCCTACCTCTTCTACCAGACCGACTCGCTGCCCAACAGCATCGACAAACGCCGCTCCGTCTGCGTGGAGGAGTTCAAGTATAATCCCGACGGCGGCGTCCCGAAGATTGCCCGCAGCGTCGAAGGGGTCGAGCCGACAGGTACGCTCGATCCCTGTGTCCGGACCGAGGCGGAGACCATGGCCTGGTCCCAAGGCGTAGAAACGGAGAAGAACGATACGGTCGGGGTCTACGTGACGGACATCGACAATGCGGACTACATCAAGGTCAACCAGATCGATTTCGGCAACGGAGGTGCCGGTCAGTTCCTGGCCAGCGTGGCCTGTGGATCGGAGGGCGGACGGATCGATGTCCGGTTGGGCAGTCCCTACGGACGGCTGCTGGGAAGAATCCAGGTGAAAAACACTGGCGCCTGGCAGAATTGGGAAACGCTGTCCTGTAAGGTGCGTTCCGTAACCGGCGTTCACGACCTCTATCTGGTCTTCTCCGGCGGCAATAGTGAGCTGTTCAATATTGACTGGTGGCAATTTAAGTAACAATTTTATGGGGTTGTTGTGGTTTTAACGCAACCAATCCGCGTTTTTTGTAAAGGAGACAGTAAGCCTATGATTCCTATGAAAGCCTATACCTCAAAAATGAATATGGCGGTCTTTCTGACCGTTGCGCTTGCCCTTTCCGCTTCTGCTGCGGCTTCCAAGGTTGCGGTAACGCCGGAGCAGCCGGTTCAACTTTTCCCGTTAACCGACGTTCGGCTGCTTGAGAGTCCTTTTTCCGAGGCGGTCAAGGCCAATCGTCAATATCTCCTGGCACATGATCCCGACCGGTTGCTCGCACCGTTCCGGCGTGAAGCGGGGCTGGAGCCCAAAGCACAGCCATACGGTAACTGGGAGAGCGACGGACTCGACGGACACTCCGCCGGACACTATCTTTCGGCGCTTTCACTGATGATGGCGTCTGGCGCCGATCCGGACGGAGAGCTACGGCGTCGCCTTGATTATATGATCGACGAACTTGCGGAAATCCAAAAGGCCAACGGCAACGGTTACCTCGGGGGTATCCCGGGGAGCAAAGACTATTGGAAGCGTGTCGCAGAGGGCCATGTCGAACTCATGCGAAACAAATGGGCCCCCTGGTATAACCTCCACAAGATGTATGCCGGGCTTCGGGACGCCTACCTGGACGGAGGCAATGAAAAGGCACGTGATCTCCTCGTTGGTTTCGGAAACTGGTGCGAAGAGGTCACGTCCGGTCTGACCGACCGACAGATGCAACAGATGATTGGTACGGAATACGGCGGTATGAACGAGGTGCTTGCCGACATCTATGCGATCACTGGAGACAAGAAATATATCGAATTGGCCAAACGCTTCAACCACCGGGCCATTTTCGATCCCTTAGAGAATCACGAAGACAGGCTCACCGGCCTGCACGCTAACACCCAGATTCCCAAGATCGCCGGCATGGAGCGTATTGCGGCTTTGGTCCACGATGAAAAGCTGCACACCGGCGCCGAGTTCTTCTGGGAAACCGTAACACAGAACCGCAGTGTGGCCTTTGGCGGCAACAGCGTCAGTGAGCATTTCAATAACCCTAAGGACTTCAGCGGTATGATCGGGCACCGGGAGGGGCCGGAGTCCTGCAATACCTATAATATGCTCAGGCTCACCGAGGCGCTTTTTACGGCGGAACCGAAGGCCGCTTATGCCGACTTTTACGAGCGTGCCCTTTACAATCATATCCTGACCTCCATCAATCCGAAGCGGCCCGGGTATGTCTATTTCACCCCGATCCGTCCGGACCACTACCGGGTGTATTCCCAGCCTGAGCAGGCCTTCTGGTGCTGCGTGGGTACCGGCATGGAGAATCCCGGAAGATACGGCGAGTTCATCTATGCCCGGGCGAAGGACGGGGTGTACGTGAATCTCTTTATCCCCTCAGAACTCTCGGTGCCTGATGACGGAATGGTTCTGAGGCAGGAGACGACGTTCCCCGATGAAGAGCGTACGCAGCTTAGTCTTCAGCTCGAGAAACCGACCACCTTTACGCTGAATATCCGCCATCCCGCCTGGGTTAAAGCAGACGATTTCGCAGTTAAGGTCAATGGTAAATCCGTTGACGTCGAATCGACTCCATCTTCCTATGTAGCTATTAAACGTGAATGGAAGAATGGCGATAAGGTTAATGTGGAGCTTCCGATGCATACGCGAGTGGAGCGGCTGCCCGATAAATCCGATTGGGTGGCATTCCTGTATGGCCCGATCGTGCTGGCGAATCCCGACGGCACTGAAAACATGGACGGTCTGTTTGCCGACAGCGGTCGCATGGCGCACGTAGCACACGGTCCGATGATTCCGCTCGACAAGGTACCTGCCTTGATAGGAACGGAAGAGGAGTTACTCGCACATATTGTTCCCGATACTTCCGCCGGGCCACTGCACTTCCGTATAAAAGATGTGATAGAGCCGGCCGAGCCCGAAGGCTTGCCGCTGATTCCGTTCTTCAGACTGCACGAACGACGCTATCAGATGTACTGGGAACTAACAACGCCCGAAAAGATTGCGGCGCGAAAGGAAAAACTCGCCGCCGAGGAGCGTGCACGCGCAGCACGCGAGGCCGCAACCATCGATTCGGTTGCTGTTGGTGAGCAGCAGCCTGAGGTGGAGCATGACCTCAAAGGAGAAGGAATGGAAACGGGAATTCACAACGGTCGACGATGGCGCCATGGTAACTGGATTCAATACACCCTCGACCCGCGAGGTGCCGAAGAAGTCGTTCTGGCTGTTACTTATTCCGGTGACGATCGTGGCCGGGAATTTGACATCCTGGTCAACGGCACGGTGATCGCCACACAAAGGCTGACGGGCGAAAAACCAAACCACTTCATTGAGAAACGGTATCCGATTCCCTCCGACATACTTCAAGCCGCCGGGAACGGTCGCCTCACGATCCAGTTCGCCGCGAAACAGCGGCTTGCCGGGGGGCTCTATGACGTGCGTCTGCTCAAGCCGGGTACTCCGGAAGTGCTACCTTTCAACTAAGGAGAGACAGAAATGAACTGTATTAGACAACGAATGCAATGGATGATCACCTTCGCGTTGCTGGCGGCCATCGCCGACGGCGCGACACGACCGGCGCTTACGCCGATCCCCGAGGTTCCGTCGCCGCAGGCACAGGACAGCGTGCCCATGGGCGACTGGAAATCGTTCCCCGAAATGAAGCTGGATATCCCGGTGGCCCCCGGGCCGTTCGAGCCGACATGGGAATCCATCGAGAAGAATTATCCCGGTGAACCGGCATGGCTGCGCGAGGCGAAGTTCGGCATCTGGGTTCACTTCGGCCCGCAATCCGCCGGTGAGAGCGGCGACTGGTATGCGCGCAAGCTCTATTCGCCCAGAGAGAACGCGTACAAGAATCATCTCAAGAAATTCGGTCATCCATCCGAGACTGGTTACAAGGAAGTCCTGCGCGATTGGAATCCGACCCAGCTCGATCCTGCCGCGCTGACGAAGATCTATCACGATGCGGGCGCTCGCTTCCTGATGATTCAGGGCGTGCATCACGACAACTTCGATTTGTGGAACTCGCATTATCAGCCGTGGAATTCCGTCAACATAGGGCCCAAACGCGATCTGATCGGCGAATGGGCCAAGGCGTGTCGGGCGGACGGCATGCGTTTCGGCGTCACGTTCCATCACGAATACACCTGGTGGTGGTGGCAGACTGCGTTCGGCAGTGACAATGAAGGCGACAGGAAAGGGATTCCTTACGATGGCAACCTGACGCTTGCCGACGGCAAAAGCAAATGGTGTGAGGGACTCGATCCTCGCCTGCTGTACGGTATTAACCTGCGCGAATACAAGGGCGTGACCAAAGCTGCTTACTCGGGGTGGTCACCACCGCCGGCGGGCATATTCACGAATCACCTGGACTACGCCAAGTGGTATGCCACGCAGTGGGCCTTGCGCATTATGGATGTGGTGGATCAATACGATCCCGACTTCATCTACACCGACGGCACGGTCCAGCAGCCGTTCGGCGGCAACGGGACGGGCACGGGTCTCAAGGCCGACGCCATGCAGCGGGTCATTGCCGATTTCTACAACCGCGCGCTCCAGCGGCGTGGTCAGGTGGACACCTTCAGCATTGTGAAATTCCGTCACAAGACCAACGGCACGGTGACTACCGAGGAATTCGGCGTTCCTGCCAACATCAACACCAACGAGCCGTGGATAGCGGAAGCGCCGGTGGGTGATTGGTTTTACTCGCCGGGCTTCACCTACGATTCGGGCATGATGATCCGTTACGTCATCGAAGCTGTGGCGCGGGACGGCAACGCGGCGGTGTGCATTTCGATTCTACCGGACGGCTCTCTGGACGAAGGCAGCCAAAAGATGTTGAAGGAAGTCGGCGTCTGGATGCGTCGAAACGGCGAAGCGGTTTACGGAAGCCGCGCCTGGACAATTCCCGGCGAGGGGGAACAGGTGAACGGCAAGTTGAAGATGCTTCCTGGAGGAAAACTGGAGCGTCGCCACGCGAACTTCAAGTTCGGCCCTCAAGATTTTCGTTTCACAGTCGGCAAAAACGGTGAGCTCTACGCGTTTTGCATGACCGTGCCCGCGCCCGGGACGCAGTTGAAAATCAAGTCACTCGGCACGGATGCGAAATACTTGGGCCAGCCGGTCAAAACAGTGAAGCTTCTCGGGCACGGCGGCGAACTGCAATGGAAACAGGAAGCCGACGGCCTAGCGATCACCTGTCCGGCGGAAATGCCGTTCACGACGTCTATTGCGTTCAAGATCGAATGAGGGCTTTATGACGTATGTCTGTTCAAGCCCGGTACTCCGGAAGTTCTTACTTTTAACTAACACCGATTCAAATAAGATGGATAAATCTATGAAACAGTCAATTATTCAAAAACTTGTCGTAGTCGTTACGCTGACTATTACAACAACTTTCTGTACTGTATGCTATGCTGACAATCCGATTGTTCAGACCATTTATACCGCAGACCCCGCTCCGCTGGTGCATAACGAGGTCTGTTACGTGTACACCGGACATGATGCGGACATATTAGTAAATAACTTCTTCACAATGAATGACTGGAGATGTTATTCCTCAATCGACATGCAAAACTGGACCGATCATGGATCGCCATTGTCCTACACTGCATTCAGTTGGGCAAGAGGCGATTGCTGGGCCGGCCAGTGCGTCCAAAGAAATGGTAAGTTTTATTTTTATGTTCCTATGAACCGGAAAAATGGTGGCATGGCTGTGGGTGTTGCGGTGGCAACCGATCCCCAAGGGCCTTTTAAAGACCCTATAGGCAAACCGCTGGTTTGTGCCGGTAATGGCGATATTGACCCAACGGTATTCATCGACGATGACGGTCAGGCCTATCTGTATTGGGGCAATCCAAACCTGTATTATGTGAAATTAAATGAGGATATGATTTCTTATTCAGGCGAAATTAACAAGGTACCTCTGACTACAGAGAGTTTCGGAGTGCGTTCCAAAAACGACCGACCGACTCAATACGAGGAAGGCTCATGGCTCTATAAGCGAAATGGATTATACTATATGATATTCGCAGCCGGCCCTATCTCCGAACATATTTCTTATTCTACAAGCAACAGTCCCACCGGCCCATGGACTTTTCGGAGTGTCATCATGCCTACCCAGGGCGGCAGCTTTACCAACCATCCGGGAGTATGTGATTATAAGGGGAATTCCTACTTCTTTTATCATAATGGAGCTCTGCGGGGCGGCGGAGGCTTTCACCGTTCGGTATGTGTTGAACAGTTTAGTTATAATGATGACGGTACAATCCCGACAATCAATATGACCAAAGCGGGGGCGCCTCAGATTGGCAAACTCAATCCTTATGACACAATACAAGCCGAGACGATTTGCTGGGAATCCGGTGTTGAAACGGAAAAATGCAGTGAAGGTGGAGTGAATGTTTGCGATATTGAAAACGGGGATTATATTAAGGTCAAAGGTGTAGATTTTGGAGCCGGTGCAACATCTTTTGAGGCCAGAGTAGCCTCGGCAACCAGTGGCGGGAACATTGAACTCCGCCTCGATAGTCCGACCGGTACGCTGGTGGGAACCTGTGTTGCGTCAGGAACCGGCGGATGGCAAACCTGGAAGACCATGAGTTGTTCGGTCAAAGATGCTTCCGGGGTACACGATTTGTATCTGGTATTCACAGGCGGTAGCGAATCGCTCCTGAAGTTTAATTGGTGGAAATTCAAATAATTGAAAGGAAATAAGTGACATGATCCGACGTTTTCAAATTATAACATTCGTTATACTGACGGCAACTGCCGTCCAGGCCGAACAGTCTTTCTGGCCCTGGGCGAAGACCCCGGCAATGAACTGGAACAGTTGGGACTGTTTCGGTACCACCCTCACCGAGGAACAGGCGAAAGCTGAAGCCGATGCTATGGTCCGCTACTTGGGCAAAGCCATTGAAACACGGGCTCCCGGAATTCATTCAATGTTCGATGAACAAGGAGACGAACGATGATTCAATGCATGATCATCGGTTGGGGTGTTTGTCTCGGTGTCATGTAATGCGATCGCTCCCTTCAGTGTGATTATTTATGAATTCCCGGTGAAATAATTACTGAATCTGATAGACTAATAGAAAGGAATTTTACTATGAAACATTTTGTTCTTTTACGATTTGCCGCTGCGATGCTGCTGGCTGGCAGCGTCCCTGTAATCCTTGCGGTCGAGTCAGCCCCCCAAAATCAGCCCGCTACACCTTCGATGGCGAGCGCGGATGCTCCCACGGTGCCCTTCGCTACGCCTCTCAAGTGGAAGTCCACAGATGTGCTGGTCAAGCCGATCTCAGACGAAACACACACTATCGTGTCCGTCAAAGACCCAACTGTGGTCTACTACAACGGTCTGTGGCATATTTACGCAACCGCCTACTCGACGTCCGCCAGAACATGGACCATGGTGTACCTGAACTTCAAGGACTGGTCTGAGGCTCCCAACGCCAAGCCGTACCACATTGATCAGAATCCGAATTTAAGAGGGTATCATTGTGCGCCGCACATCTTCTACTTCACGCCGCAAAAGAAGTGGTACCTGATCTTCCAGTCGCAGCAACCTCAGTATACGACCACCGACGATCTCTCGAAGCCGGAGACCTGGCCAGCGCCGCAGGACTTCTTCCCCAGAAAGCCGGCCAGCGCCCCGCGGCTTTGGATCGACTACCACGTGATCTGCGACGACACGCACGCTTATCTGTTCTTCACTGGCGATGACGGCCGCTTCTATCGCAGCCGGACCAGGATCGAGGACTTCCCCAAGGGCATGAGCGATCCCGAGATTGCCATCCAAGACCAGAGAAACAATCTTTTCGAGGGGAGCATTACCTACAAGATCAAAGGCACCAATACCTATCTGACCCTGATCGAGGCCCTGAGCCCGGCACGATACTACCGCGCCTGGATCTCCAACGATCTCAATGGCCAATGGACGCCCGTACCCGGTGCCGACACGTGGGACAAGCCCTTCGCAGGGATCAACAACGTTACCTTCGAAGATGGTGTGACGCCATGGACAAGGGACATTAGTCACGGAGAACTGATTCGCGACGGATATGATGAAAAGATGATCATAGATATTAATAACCTTCAAATGCTTTATCAGGGTCGTGATCCGGCTAGTGGAGGGAATTATAGCCTGTTGCCCTATCGACTCGGTCTCTTGACCTTGGAACGTACACAATATTGAAAGGAGAGTACCATGAAGCACGTGTTTTTTTCCGGTATGTTCGTTTCCTTGGTATGGCTGGCTGCAATCGGAGTGTGTCCCAGCGAGGCCGCCGCGGAGCCGCAGACCTCATCTAACGATGCCGCACAGACTCCTGCGGCAGCCGTACAAAAGGGAGGTATCGTTATCGTGACCAGCCTCGAAAGGCCCAAGAACGCCCATAAACTCGAAGAAAAGGACATTGGTGGTTATCTTATGATTTACTTCAAAGACCAGACGCAGTCCGCTTACATGGCCGTCAGCCGCGACGGCTATACCTTCACTGATCTCAACGGCGGCCAGCCCATCTTTGACGGTGCCTTACTGGCCGAACAGAAAGGCGTGCGCGACCCGCACATGACGCGGGGACCCGACGGAGGATTCTACCTCGCCATGACCGACCTGCACATTTTCGGCCAGCGAGCAGGCTTTCGCGACACACCGTGGCAGCGGCCCCAGGAGAAGTACGGCTGGGGCAACAACCGCGCCATTGTGCTCATGAAATCCTACGACCTGATCCACTGGACGGTGTCGGACTTCCGCGTAGATACGGCCTTCCCCGAACTCGGTGATATTGACTGCTCCTGGGCACCCGAAACGGTCTATGACGAGGCCAAGGGCAAGATGATGGTATATTTCACCATTCGCTACAATAACAAGAACGCCAATCTCTATTGGTCCTACACGGACGACGCCTTTACCAAGTTGGAGACCAAGCCGGAAATGATCCCCGACATCGGCGGCATCGACGGTGACATCACCAAGGTGGGTGACAGGTTCCATCTGTACTATGTATCGGATGCCAAGGTGCTGCATGCCGTTTCCGACAAGATCAATCAGGGATACAAGTCCGAGCCCCAACGCATCGATCCCGAGACCGTTCCCACTGAAGCGCCCAATGTGTTCAAACGCCTCGGGACCGACACCTACGTACTGATGTATGATGTCTACGGTGGCCGCCCCAACAATATGGGATTCAGCGAAACCACGGACTTCGTGACTTACAAGAACATCGGTCACTTCAACGAAGGCGTGATGAAGGGTACGAACTTTTCACGCCCCAAGCATGGTGCGGTGACGTACCTGACATTGGACGAACTGAGGGCCATAGCGGAGCACTGGAAGGTGGATATCAAGCTGGATTAAGAAATTCGGGGGGCTGAAACGACTCAGTTCAATTGATTATTGGAGGTCATTCTTATGAAAATGAAACCGGCATTGTTTCTATTAGCAGTATTACTCACGTTCACTACAAACGCTGTTGCCGATCCAGATCCGAATTTTTACATCTTCCTGTGCTTTGGACAGTCAAATATGGAGGGCTTTCCGGGAATTGAACAACAAGACAAAACGACAGTGGATGATCGCTTTCAGGTCCTGGCAACGGTTGATTTTTCAAACTTGGGCAGAACAAAGGGTCATTGGTACGAGGCTGTCCCTCCGTTGTGTCGAGGCAATACAGGTCTTTGCCCTGCCGATTATTTTGGCAGAACAATGGTTGCTAACCTTCCGGAAAAGAACAGAGTCGGTGTGGTTAATGTTTCGGTGGCTGGCTGCAAAATCGAGCTGTTCGACAAGAACAACTATCAGACATATGCTGCAACGGCTCCATCATGGATGGCTAATATCATCAAGCAATATAACGGCAATCCCTATCAGTATCTTGTCGACATGGCAAAACTGGCACAGAAGGATGGCGTGATCAAGGGTATTCTGTTGCATCAGGGAGAGTCCAACACGAATGACAAGCAATGGCCTTCAAAAGTCAAAGCAATATACGACAATCTGATCAAAGACTTGAATCTCAAGCCCGAGTCAGTACCTCTTCTCGCAGGGGAACTTGTGAATGCCGATCAGCAGGGGGCTTGCGCAAGTATGAATTCTATTATTGCGGAGCTGCCGAAGACACTTCCCAATGCCTATGCCATTTCTTCGAAGGGTTGTACAAGTCGTCCTGACCATCTACATTTCACTCCTGCTGGCTACAGAGAGCTCGGAAAGCGATATGCAGAGAAAATGCTTTCATTGCTATGAGTCTGTCGGAGAACTTCATTTCAAGGTGAGTAATCATGCAATTCTACAA
>CAZMZR010000012.1:55336-57661 GCA_964570855.1 uncultured Pirellulales bacterium | reverse complement strand
ACGGCGTCGCCAACCTGCTGTGATGTGCCGGGTGTTCGCGGATCCGTGCCGTCAAAAGTATAATAAATCGTATCTTCCTCGGAAATTATCGAGAAAAGCGTATTCGGCGAAATATGCCCGTTTTTTTGACTATTATTAATGGAGAACACAGGTGCTGAGACCGAAGGATAAAATCCTGCCTGTCTGAGCTGATCCATAACAATGTCTGTACGAACAGAAAAAAACTCATTCACCAGGCGGTTAACCTCACCTATCCACTCAACATCTCTTGTATAAGGCTGCCAGGACCGAGGTTCATCACCCCAGCGTGCGGATTCCCCTACAATTGCTCCATAAATCTCATTTGCACGATCCATGTAACGCTGAGTAGTCCGCTCCCGCGTCAAAGCCCCTCCGTTAAAGAACTGCTTATGGATGTGATCAGCCATGAGCATCATGAACTCGGAATTGGCTTTAAGCTTGTCTATCAGGTAATGAGGATTATAAACACCTACCTTTTCCACGCGATTTTCATTTGGATACTCTAAAGACCACTCTGTATCCCACGGTATAAACATAAAAGGTTCTGCAGGATCTCGTCTTCGAACGACATAAAAATTACGCGGTGCATAATCATTACCTAAAAGCATAGGCGCATCACGGCTACCCACATAGTAGATCATCAGCATATAGTCGATCATCGTGGGGATATCAACATACGCCTGGATTGCCTCATACGCCTGTGATGTTCTTAGATTAGTGCTGCCCGCCATCGTAAAAAGGTCTTCCCAGGCTTGCAATGCCTGTTGATCCCCTGCCCTAACATTCATAGTAGTGGAAGCACCCTTTCCACCTGGGGCCTCCAGTACATCATAGTTTTCACTATCACCCCCCAAATGGTCTGCAGTAAAATCTTCATCGGGTCGCTCGGTCATAATATACATACCCCAGTACAATCCGTTAATGTACAACTGGATGCCCCTGCCATGTGGAGTCAGGTTTCCCATGTCCCGCACAGTGTCGCGGGCAAAAGCATCGCGGAGGTAATCAGCATGTTGGGATCCGCTCATTCCGCTATGACCGGTCCAGGAGTAGTTCCAGATAGCTCGTAAAGCAATAGTGTTAAACGTTTCAACATCGGTGTCCGGGAATAGTGGATACTCAAGTCTGGACGGGCCATATTCACTCCTGAATATAACGCGCAGAGCGTTCTTGGGACTGCCACTCCTGCTGTACGGTCCCCCGTGTATTCGCAGGCCGGCATTGACACCAAAATGCTCATCAGTATTCGGATCTATCCACTCTATGGAAGCAGCCCGTTCCGCCAGTTCCCATTCGTCCGCATACCAATCGGGATGGGCATAGATTCCATTACTGCCAAAGAAATCCTCGTTGGGGATTACGATACAAACCGAGGGGGTGGATTTAAGATCATCTTTAATCTCACTGCTATAGGCCGGATCATTAATCACACGCTGGTCCATAGCATAGTCCGCGGTTCGGCTTCCCCAACGGGTTGGAAAACCTTCAGGATTCGCAGGCTGGCGTATCACATCATCAAGAAAAATGTAAGTGTGTGTGTCGGTACTCGAATTCTTCCAACCCGGTTTAAAAGCCATCGCCTTTAGACAGGTTGTTGTCGAAATCTGGATAGGACCGTGATACAACTGACCATGCGTAACAGTAGGAACACTGTAATCTATTGTGTAGCGTATTAAAGCTCCTGAAGTTTCAGTTGCGATTGTTAGAGTAAAAGGTGCTTCATAAAAACCACGGTTATGGCTAAATTTTATCTCTTCAACTTGGCCCAAGTAACCACCTTCATTTTGTGTCTCAGGCGTGGGATTACTAAAAAAACGCCAGTCATCACTTCCATCAGGATATCGGCCATAAGAAATATCGCTGCTTTGCCGACTAAATGTGACACTATCAATCAGAGTAACTCCATCTCTGTCAAAAAGGCCTATTTCTTCGCCGTCCGCACTGAGCTTAAAATTCGCATGCAACTCTATATCATCTGTGTCGTCTGTGTCGTCATCAGCCCATATCAATAGATAGCCGCCCGCCGGGATAGTGGTTCCCGCGGGAATCTGCCATTTGGCCGGAGCAGAAAGGTCGTCCGTCAGGTACATTCCACTCATATTAACGGCTCCTGAGCCATAATTGTGGATTTCAATCCAATCATCATATTGGCCCTGAGGATCCTTCTTATTATCGCGATTGGATGCCATAAATTCATTAATGACCAGCGGAATGCCGGTTTCATTCGATAGTTCATTAAAAAGAGGCAGGTTTGCCTTTGCAGAACTGTAAATAAACAGAACTAATAAAGCAATCTGTAATATT
>CAZMZR010000012.1:49669-55236 GCA_964570855.1 uncultured Pirellulales bacterium | reverse complement strand
GTTTGCCTTTGCAGAACTGTAAATAAACAGAACTAATAAAGCAATCTGTAATATTTTAATACAACGAGCCATTTTATATTAACTCCTCCCCATGGATAAGTAATTTTTAATTTTTTCTATTCTTTCTTAGAGACAGCCTTTCTTTATCCATCTTAACACAATAGTAGGAAATAAGTCAACTTTTATTTTCGGTCTCCCATGAATCTATAAAATCTTCTATGGTTTAGTACCGGGTGTTGGAAAATCCGCCAGCCAGTTATCCGGGGCATTTCCCGAATAATGCGAAATTGCAGAAATTCTCTGCAGGGCCTGTCCGGTACCATCCGCAGCCTCAGGCCAGGGTGAAATATCTGCATAAATTACCTCATCAATAATCACCCAGGAAATCGAATCGCCCGGCAGGGCGGGCGGTTGAGGTTTTTCCAAAGCCAGCCGCTCGCTACTGTTTGAAAGACCGCCGGACCAGGGACCTAATATATCCACACCGGCAGTTAACGTGTCGCTGTTATACGCGGTAATAAAAGCTTCCAATCGCACACTATCCGCCACTGGGTCAAAGCCTACAACTATTAATCTGCCATCGGCAGGAATCGATGCACCTGTTGGGAATAGATAATCCACCGCACCATCCAGACGCCAGGAGCCTTCGGTATTCTCAAGATAAATCTCACCTGATGTCGGATTGAATAACTCAATATATTCATCATTTGAATCTTCGGGATGATACATCAGTTCATCGATCACCACATCCGAAACAGGAATTGTATTTGCGTAGTCCCGAGATGGTGTTATCCTAAACCAATACACCCCGTTGTCCGGGTAGCGTCCAAGTGATACGCCGTTTTCCTGTCCCTTATAACTGATACTGTCCACTATACGGTCCTCTGATGTTCCGGGCAGGTAGGAAAGAAATACCTGTTCTCCTGCTTTATCAAGACCGAATCCGGTGCTGACAGGATTATGGAAGCCTGTGACTTCATCGAAGCTGATAGTGGAATAAGCGGAAATCTCAACCGATGGAACGGCCCATTTTTTTAGATCGCTAAAGCTATCACTAAGGTACCAGTTACGGAGATCAATATTCGTTCCGGTTGTATTGTAGAGCTCTATCCAGTCATTGGAATCATACTCCGGATATAGAGGGTTACTATAGTCGGTATGCGCCATTATTTCGTTAAGGACAACGGTGGCTACCGGCTCAGAGTCATCCCAGCCGGGAGAACCTCCGATATAGTTGCTCGCCCGCCAGTTTCCGCAATAATTCAAAGAACCATCAGGTTCACCCGGCAGGGCGAAAGTTAAGGGAACTAATGAATGTCCGCCACCATCGCTCGATAGAGGCCAGCCACGACCGTCGTCGTACTCAAATTCGGCGATAGTTCCATTCCATAAATCTGTCAGACTGATATTTTCTCCACCGTTAGAGAGATTGCCTGAATATTGACCGGCGATTATGTCGGATAGTTGCGTACCGTAAAGAGACTCAAACGCAGCTTTGTTCCTGACAACCAGAACAAACTCACCCGGCCCAAGACTGGTAATATCACTGTTATTGAAGTCAAACGTAATACCATCGACAAAAGAAACACCGGTTAAATCAAGAATTTCATCGCCAATGTTTTTCAATTCAACAAACTCATAATCTTCACTATCTGAAGATTCATCGGAAACCAAGTCGGCAGGATTATACATAAGTTCGGTGATGCGAAGATCACTTAGCACTCCCGCCGATAACGGCTCGCCCGCTTGAAACTGTATCGGAGCAGACCAATGACTCCATCGTCCCGTGTTATCTTTCATCCGGCAGCGTACTCGATAGGTTCGACCGACCTTGACTTCACCGGCTGGGATTTGAATACTATTGTTAAAAACTGTAAGTTCCTCGCTTTCCCATACCGGATCAATCTCATATTTGCCCGGTTTGCCGTTGAAATTATGTGGTATGTCCGGGGATTGGCCGGATTCATCCGTCCGACCGGTCAACCGAATATCAATAAAACAATCGGAACTACCGCTCAGGTCGGAATTTATTACCTGTGCAGCTACAATGTTTGTGCCGGAAACAAGATAACTGTCTGGATTCGATAATATAAAAGAACTAAAAGTGTGGTTTTCCGAGCGGTTAGCGACGACAGCATCACAAGGAAGCTCGACCGAGTCTGTATTTGCAGAGACAACATTGATGCCATTAATCCAAATGTTAACACCATCGTCATATTGAGTTTCCATTTTTATAGTATCAAAAGCATCAGGATTTAAAACATCAAACTCCCTGCGTATATAAACAGTAGTATAGTGACCTCTCATATCGTCAAGCTGTGTTTCTATGAACGATTCGCCGTATCCGATCGGAGTAGTACCAACCAGCCACGCAGAATCATCAAAATCCATCCGACGCCAGGCTCCCCATATTCGCGATGGTTCCTCTATACCCTTGAAATATCTCCATTCGGTCGCCTCAGGTACAAGAATAAATTCTTCATTCTCAGAATCCTGAGGTACTACAATCTGCGATTCAGGTGCTACTTCAGCGATACGCCACTTCATTGCAGAAAAGGTATGATTGCCCTGGGGATCGCTAAACGGGCTGGATTCGAATGTCAAGGCGTTGACAGGATATGTTTCAGGACATGCAGCCGTTACAACAGGCGTATCCGGGATTAATGTATCAGCAGTAAGCTCATTAATGCTTGGGCCGATTTGGCCATACCAGTATCGGGTGTTATTTGTCACGTAAACAACATAATCCTTCATTATCTGGACCATGCCCCTGAAATCTCCAGTTGCAGCCTGCTGATAGAATCTTCCCTGCCCGGCTTTACCGCTGTTAACATATCCGGAGATCATAATCGGATTATAGTCCCACATGGCACGGTCGGCATCTACGATAGTGGGGCCGCCTGTGGAGGGGTCGATGATATTCGCCATTTCATCGAGTAGCTGTGACATCTGATCCGTATTATACAGGAGGTCCTGAAATTCCCTGAGACAATTTTGGTACTCAATCTCGAGATTCGCATTGGAGAATATCTTCCCCTTTCCTTTGAAGGGGTCTTCACCGTCGCCGTACATATTTTCGGCCCAGGTCAAATCGACATCCCATGGCAACTGAGTCCATAAATTTGTCTCCGGATTCAGGTAGAAAGAGTAATTCTTTCCATAGCCTATATCTCCGTGATGCACGCCTTCGACCACGCACCGATAACCATAGTAGCTTTCCAGATTGACATTCTCTCGCCACCATGATTCGCCGGGCCTGCTTTGATATCCACCCATAAAGGCATAAAGGTCGGACCAGTCTGTTACGGCTGTAGGGCCCTGGTTGTTAAGCTCGTGACCTGATTGGCTGTTCATCCTGTACAGATTTCCGTCCGGCAGGTTATGTTCGTCCAGGAATCTGCCGTCCAACTGCTCGATAGCCATATAAAGACCCCAAAAGTCACCGTCATACTGGGTAGGCCCGGATTCATCTGCCTCGTCGATTATGCGGAAATGCAGCCAGTTGGTTTCGGATGCCTCGCAGCCCATAAGATTGAAAAGCTTGAACGATGCGGCCTCAAACATGCCCTGTTCGCCCCGATGAAGGTAGTCACCCTGCTGGATGCACGCCGAGAAGTTAAGCTTGTCCCACTTAGTATCGTACTTTCGGCCATAGTCGTCTCGCGCCTGGAAGTAGTGGCCTCGATTGAAATCGAACTTCCACATGTTCTTGCCCATTCTATAGCGATGCGTGCCACCTCGGACACGGTAGCGAATGTGGTCATAAACCTCCCCATCGTAAACCATCGTGCCATACCATTTGAACTCAGACGCCTCCGGAGACGTCCAGCCAATCTGGTCGTACCATGTACAATTCTCCACGTCGGTTCTTCTGCTGATGAGATGATAGACCGGCAGACTTCGCATCACATCCGTACCATATTCAACCACCTCGCCCAACGGCCCCGAGTCACCAGGTTTAATCGCACCACTCCAGGCGGGAACACCATCATAGACAAAATAAGCGAAATTAGGTTGAGGATCGTCCTCATACGGCACCGTAAGACTGTTACCGAGACTATCTTCAACAATAATACGATAACGTATAAGACGGCGGTGAACCTGGACAGTGTTGGGCATTTGGATGGTAAAGATACCATCGTCAGCTATTTCATCGCCTTCCAGACCGTCATCGTGCATTTGAATGTTACGCCAGTTCAACGGATAATACTGATTTTCAATATCGATATAATTACCCGGCTCAACAATCTGGTACTGCAATCTCACATAAGAAATCCCATCTTCATCGGTCACTTTGGCTGTAATCGTCACAGCCTCGTTTGAGACGGGTTGTTTAGGAGAATACTTTACCTGACGAATATGAGCAGGGGGATTGTCGGTATATACGGATTCGTTATATTCCGCAGGGGTGGGAGAAGCCGAACGCCAGCTTCCACCAAGGTCGTTATCAATCGCCGGATTAATCAGTTGTATAGAATGACCTGTGCTAGGTTGGTAATCCGGCACTGCGTCACCGACTGTCGGCCAGGGAAATCCAAGCTGATAATCTACCCGGTCGATTTCTTCTCCGGCGACATTACACAGCTCAATTTTTTCACCATCATTACTAAGCTTTCCTTCGAACGGACCATACATTACATTATCATCTATTTTTATCCTTCCATCGTTCCATTTAGCTTGAACATGAGCAGGATTCTGGACCACGATAACATAACCACCGGCCGACAATATGGAACCAGCAGGAAACTTGTAGGTGATACCATCATCAAAATACCAGCCGGAAATATCTACATCGCTTGAGCCCGGATTATAGAGCTCTATAAACTCCACTAACTCGGTTTTAATATCGGGATCATAGTGAATTTCATTAATGACAACATTGTCATCAGCTTCTATAGAACCGGCTAACAGGAAGACAAATATCAGATTGAACTGTAAGATTTTAAATTTAAAATCCATTGATTACTTTCTTTACATGAAATGTAACTGGATTCCTTATTTCTATAATGCGGGTTTTTTGATTTTGTATTACCGATTGCACTACCAATCGGCCTGCTGGTTTTTCTGTGCCCATAGAGCTTTTATATCATTAACATCGATTGCTCCATCGGGATTAATGTCGCCGATTAAATAATTCTCGGGTGATTTACTGCTATCCAATAAATTCGTCAGCATGATAGTTAAATCCGAATCATCGACAATTCCATCGGCATTAAGATCGTACCATAATATGTTGTCACTTCCTTCTCTGGCGCCGACATTCCAGGCCAGCCCGTATTGCTGGTCTGTAAATGTGCCTGCATTTTCATCAATGTCACTTATTGAGACTAAAATTTCATAATTGGTATAATCTGCATCAGCAACTGTATAAATATGCTCAATATTGTCAACAGCACTATCACTATAATCAAGCATGTAGCTGTTATCGGGATCGTTTGGATCAACGGCCCACAATTCAAGTCGCAGATTTCCATCTTTCTCTGTCAATGATTCAAAAGGATAAACACTCTCGTAATGTCTGTTCCAGGCCACTGTGGCGGTGATATATTTATCGGCAGGCTCTGTTA
>CAZMZR010000012.1:44019-49569 GCA_964570855.1 uncultured Pirellulales bacterium | reverse complement strand
CCGATTGCACCGGCAGCTATCGGCGTCGAGAAACTGGACCAGTTGCCGGTCGGTTCATATTGTTTTGGTGAGTTTACATCCGCAGCAAGGCAATTCCCCGGAGCGATTATATCGGGTTTACATCGCCTGTCATAAGTTGGCCCAAAGCTCGAATTTTCAGGGTAAGCTAATGCGAAATGTGCCAAATTAATTTCAGGATCTTTGTTATTTACAGAATTGACCAGACCTACACCAATAACATTGGCCCCGGCGGCTGGATAAAGAACAGAGTCACTGGCGTCTGAACCATTACCTATCCCTGCTACAACAATAACACCATGTTGTTCAACCAGCGATTCTATGCCCCTGGTCCACCATTCCTCAAACGGATACCCGAAATCAGCGGTTATAATATCCACCGCCGGAGGAGTATGGCAGCTTACGTTATTTATTAAAAAATGTCTGAATTCGTAGATTTCAACCTGGGCCTGCGGCGATGTTCCCTGGAAGTGAAATTGACCTATAAGCGGATTATACGCGTTGGGATCCTCACCAAAGAGTATCGAACAAACTGCCGTCGAATGTGGTGAAATACCTCCTTGTAATCCACTTTCGT
Source organism: uncultured Pirellulales bacterium (assembly GCA_964570855.1). GTDB lineage: Bacteria > Planctomycetota > Phycisphaerae > Sedimentisphaerales > Anaerobacaceae > JAFGPS01. Next base: position 48,974 of record CAZMZR010000012.1, on the reverse strand, counting down.
CATAAAAACTGAAATTCGTATCTCTAAAACAGTTATGTTCAATAGCAGGTCGGTAATCATTTTGCGGCTCATCGTCAATATAGGTGAAGCTCCGGCATACAACTCCGAACTTAACACCATCACCCGTGAGAGTCGGATCAAGCCCTTTTAAGTTATAAATGCCGCTATATTCCAGTCCTTTCGGCTGTAGAATATTATTACTATCCGGACTTTCTGCTTCAGCTACGGTGCAGATATAGCCGGAGAATATTAGGAAATAGGCTATAAAACCTAAAACCAGCGGTTTCTTAGATGTTCCTGCCACTCCATAACTCCAGAGATTGTGCTTTTACCCTATAGAGACAGAATTGTTAGCCCCGATTGCCAGCCTCCTTAGCCGATATTTTCTTGTCTCCGAATTCTTGCTATTATGATACTATAAATGCCCTTTTTTTTCAAGAAAATAATTCCGGAACATCTCAGACAATACATTTTTCAATGTTAATAACCATGATTTTATAAAACTTACTGAGAAATCTTGCCTTTATCGGGCACAATTGATATACTCCGGGCGATATCAAAGGATTTTGTTGCTTGAAGGATTGCCATAAATATGAAAGTAATCTTGGATTCAAAACAAATCAAGCGGGTTCTGAAGGATCTGACAGATGAAATCATTTCCGATATACCACGTAATTTAGATATTGCCGTTATTGGGATTCGCAGTAGGGGGGAGATACTGGCACAAAGGCTTTCAAGACAATTATCAAATAAACTCGACAAAGATGTACCATGTGGAACTCTGGATATAACACTTTATCGTGACGACCTTAATTCACCACAAGGCAGCACACAGCCTCAGGTCAGAACTACTGAAATAGGTTTCGATATAAATGAAAAAATCATCATTTTGGTTGACGATGTTCTTTATACGGGCAGGTCCACACGCGCAGCTATGGATGCATTAATAGATTTGGGAAGACCCAGGGCGGTCAGGTTGGCGGTTCTTATTGACAGGTCCGGCAGAGAGTTTCCAATACAAGCTGATCATGCCGGATACAAAACCGATGCAGAGCCGGGTAATTTAGTCCAGGTCAATCTTGTCGAATCGGATGGTAAAGACGAGGTTGTTATTGACTAAACAGTAGTACTGCGAAAAAAAAATGGCTTTAATCAGAAAAAGCAAGCAAATCAAGTGGCATCGAAAGCATTTACTCGGTCTGCGAGAGCTCAGTCCTGAAGAAATCACCTATATTCTTGATACCGCCGGTGGTTTCGAGCAGATAAGCACCCGATCGGTTAAAAAAGCTCCTCCTCTGCGGGGCAAGGTCGTTGTAAACCTGTTTTTTGAAGACAGTACAAGGACGCGAAACAGCTTTGCCCTGGCTGCAAACCGTTTAAGCGCCGATATTATAGAATTTACGAGGAAGGACAGTTCCGTCAGCAAGGGTGAAACTTTACTCGATACGGCAAAGAATCTGGAGGCGATGGGAATCGATATCGTCGTCATTCGGCACAGTGCCGGCGGCGCGCCGAAATTCCTGAGCAGAAACATCAACGCATCTGTGGTCAACGCCGGGGACGGTTTCTGTGAACATCCGACACAGGGATTACTGGATGTTTATACCATACGCAAAATCAAGGGAAGCCTCGAAGGTTTGAAAATAGCAATTGTGGGGGACATTGCTCATTCGCGGGTCGCACGCAGCGATATGTGGGCGATGACAAAGCTCGGAGCCGAAGTGATATTTGTCGGACCGCCGACACTTATGCCTTCGCAGGTACATCAACTTCCGGTAAAGGTAAGCTACTGCCTCGATGAAGTTATCGAAGAGGTCGATGTTATAAATATGCTCAGGATTCAGTTCGAGAGACTCGGCGGAAATCCTTTCCCGTCGATCCGAGAATACTCGCATTATTTCGGGCTGACCGTTGAAAGAATGAAAAGAGCTAAAAAAAATATTCTTGTAATGCATCCGGGCCCCATCAATAGAGGCCTTGAAATAGAAAGCGAGGTTGCAGACGGCAATAACAGCGTAATACTCGAACAGGTTACCAACGGCCTTGCAGTCAGAATGGCCGTATTATTTCTGGTCAATCAGGCGGCGGCGCAACAAGCAGTTAAAATTTAACCGGTATTAATAAACGGCTCTGGTTATATATGAACAATGAATTATTAATAAAAAACGGGCGAGTAATAGATCCGGCGAATGGCATCGATAAGAAGTGTGATGTGTTTGTCGTTGACGGCAAAATCGCCGACGTCGGCAATATAGAAAAATCCACAGCCGAATCGACACATCGCATTATCGACGCCACCGGCAAGCTGGTAGTGCCGGGACTAATTGATATTCATGTGCATTTTCGTGAACCGGGTGACGAGGAGGAAGAAACAATAGCAAGCGGCTCTTCGGCTGCGGTCGCGGCCGGTTTTACTTCGGTCGTATGTATGCCGAATACGAATCCTGTAATAGAAAACGAGACCGATGTCGAATATATACACCGCAAAGCCAGACAGGCAAGAAAGACTCACGTCTATACAATGGGGGCCATCACAAAGGGTCTTGCCGGTGTTGAGCTTGCGGAGATGGGATTCATGTCAGAAGCCGGGGCAGTAGGTTTTACCGACGACGGCAACGGGGTACAGGACCCGGCGGTCATGCTCAGGGCATTAAAATACGCCGGTATGTTCAATGTGTTTATAGCACAGCATTGTCAGGATGACCGAATTGCAGGCAAAGGCGTGATGAACTTGGGATACTATTCGACAATACTCGGCCTGCCCGGTTTAGACCCGCTTGCAGAAGAAGCTATGCTCTGGCGGGATATTCAGCTTATTAAAAAAATCCCGTCGGGATGCATTCGCTACCATGCTCAGCACATATCTACCGCTGGGTCAGTTGCGCTTATAAGAAATGCCAGGAAGGATTCACTGCCGATTACGTGTGAGGTGACACCACACCATTTGCTGCTGACCGAAGAACGTTGTGCCGAGTATGATACTAACTATAAAGTCAATCCGCCACTACGGGGAGCCAAGGATGTCGAAGTTCTTAAGCAGGCGATTGCAGAAGGATTGATTGATGCTCTTGCAACAGATCACGCGCCGCACCTCCAGAGCGAGAAGGAACTGGAATTCTTAACGGCTCCATTCGGCATAGCGTCCTTGGAATGTGCTCTGGCTCTTTATATCAAGGCCCTTATAGAGCCCGGCATAATTGACTGGCCGGAACTTATTCGACTAATGACCCAAAACCCCGCCAATATAATCGGAATTGATAAGGGCACACTCGGCAAAGGCAAACAGGCCGACATAACCATTATTAATCCTGATCTGGAGTATGAAATTGATGTGAATACGTTCCGCTCGAAGAGCAGAAATTGCCCCTATAACGGCTGGAAAGTTAAAGGCAAAGTCGAAAAAACAATCGTCGGCGGGGAAATAAGATTCGAAGCATAATGTCAAAAGCGGAAACCCCGCAGTTAAAAGTTCTCCGACTGTCCACTTTAAATAATTAATAATATGTATGTTTATTATTGACGGCCATAACCTGCTACACGCAATTCCTAAAATCGACGAAGGCGCTGTAATAATTAATGACGTACAATTATGTCTTGTGATAAGTAACTATATGAAGCTGACCGGTCAGAGAGGCGAAATTATTTTTGACGGAACAGGACCGCCGGATAAAAATGCATTCGATAACATAAACGGTCTGGAAGTTTTCTTCGCCGGCTTGGGGACCGATGCCGACTCCGTAATCGAGGACAAAATCAGTGCGAGTACCGCACCCAAAAGACTGATTATTGTCAGCAGCGACAGGAGATTGCGAAAAGCCGCACGTACAAGGAAAGCTGCTTCGGTTAAATCGGAAAAATTCTGGATTAACGTCAATAAGCAGCTTAACAGGAAGAGACCGAAGAAAGAACCCGGAGCAAAACGTCATGGCTTAAGCGACAGCGAAACCAAACACTGGCTCGACATCTTCGGTTTTGACCAATAAATCAACACAGACTTCATAAAAATCTTCAAAGTTAAATCATATCATAATTGAGTTTTGCTAAATTTTATATTGCTTAGTTCAGCTAAAAGTTGTATAAAAACTCTTTCTGTTGCGCAGGCAGTGGATTAAGACCAACAAAGCGACGGTTTTTACCTGAGCTTATTAAACTACACCGTTGTCAGTAATGCAGTTTGGAAGGGGGTGGAGAGGGGCTTTTTTAAGCTAAATTATTTGGTGTTCGTATTTTATGGGAAGTGGAGAAACAATGAAACGTAGAATAGTAACGATTGACGGTAATGAAGCAGCGTCTTACATAGCGCACGCTACGAATGAGGTTATTGCAATATATCCTATTACTCCAAGCTCATCCATGGGAGAAATTGCCGATGCAAAATCTGCTAAAGGTGAGACTAATATATGGGGAACAATTCCTTCGGTCACGGAAATGCAGTCGGAAGCAGGGGCCGCCGGTGCCGTGCACGGTGCATTGGCGACCGGTGCTTTGACAACAACCTTTACCGCTTCCCAGGGACTGTTGCTGATGATCCCGAACATGTACAAAATCGCCGGGGAGCTGTTGCCCACAGTTTTTCATATTTCGGCCCGTTCGATAGCTTGTCAGGCCCTCTCAATCTTCGGCGACCACTCAGACGTCATGACCTGTCGGGAAACAGGTTTTGCATTACTTGCTTCAAACAGTATTCAGGAAGTGATGGATATGGCACTTATCGCACAACAGGCGGCATTGGCATCAAGTGTGCCATTCCTGCACTTCTTTGACGGCTTTAGGACAAGTCACGAGGTACAGAAGGTCGAAGAAATTACGATGGACGATATGCGTGCCATGATTGACGATAAATTTGTAGCCCGCCATAAGGAACGCGGCCTTTCGCCGGACAGGCCGATGATCAGCGGTACGGCTCAGAATCCGGATGTTTACTTCCAGGGCAGGGAGACGGTAAATAAATACTA
>CAZMZR010000012.1:0-43919 GCA_964570855.1 uncultured Pirellulales bacterium | reverse complement strand
CGGCTCAGAATCCGGATGTTTACTTCCAGGGCAGGGAGACGGTAAATAAATACTACTTGGCTGTTCCTAAAATTGTCCAGGAAGCGATGGACAAATTCGCAAAGATTGTGGGCAGGAAATATAAATTATTCGATTATGTCGGCGCACCGGATGCCGATAAGGTTATTGTTTTAATGGGCTCCGCAGCCGATACAGCCCATGAGACTGTCGAATACCTGGCCGCCAAAGGTGAGAAAGTCGGCTTGGTAAAGGTTCGACTGTTTCAGCCATTTAGTACGGAAGATTTCATTGCCGCATTACCCAAAACAACCACCAGGATTGCCGCTCTCGATAGGACGAAAGAACCCGGTTCCTTAGGTGAGCCTTTATACCTCAACATTCGGACCGCAGTCGGAGAAGCAATGGGCGAAGGCAAATCACCGTTTAAGGATTATCCGTTAATTGTCGGAGGCAGATACGGACTCGGCTCAAAAGACTTTACCCCTGCTATGGCAAAGGCGGTTTTCGATAATCTCGATTCAGATAAACCTAAATATGAATTCACCGTTGGGATCATCGAAGATGTAACCAATACAAGCCTGGAAGTTGATGAATCGTTCGCTATTTCCGACGAAGGATACTTTTCAGGATTATTCTACGGGCTTGGCTCGGACGGCACAGTCGGAGCCAACAGGAATTCGATAAAAATAATCGGCGAGCAAACGGATAATTACGCCCAGGCCTACTTCGTATATGACTCCAAGAAAGCCGGTGCGGTTACCGTATCACATCTAAGGTTCGGCAAGAAATTGATTAGAAGGCCATATCTTGTAAGCAAGGCCGATTTTATTGCCTGTCATAATCCGGCATTTCTGGAACAATTTGATATGCTCACACCGGCGAGCGAGGGTGCTACGTTCCTGCTGACCAGCACTCACGGACCGGACGAAGTCTGGGACACGCTGCCGCAGAAGGTGCAAAAACAGATAATAGATAAGAAGCTGAAATTCTACGTTATTGACGCTATCAATATTGCCGAGGAACTCGGTCTTGGCGCCAGGATAAACGTTATAATGCAGACTGCGTTTTTCAAGATAAGCAACATTATCGAACTTGATACCGCCGTAAAAGCAATCAAAGACGCCATCCAGAAAACCTATGGCAAAAAGGGCCAGAAGGTTGTCGATATGAACAACGCGGCAGTCGATGCAGCGATCGATAAAATCCATGAGGTCAAAATCCCTGACAAGGTAACAAGTAAAATAAAAATGAGGCAGTTAGTACCCGACAATGCTCCTGATTTTGTCAAAGAAGTAACAGCCAAGCTTATGGCGTTCCACGGCGATCAATTACCGGTGAGCAAGATGCCGGACGATGGTAAATTCCCATTGGGAACAACCAAATACGAGAAGCGCAACGTAGCCGTTCACATCCCGGCCTGGGAACCGGATGTCTGTATACAGTGTGGGACATGCTCTTTAGTCTGCCCCCACGCAGCCATAAGAATTAAAGCTTATGATCCGAAATACGTCGAAGGTGCACCTGAAACCTTTAAGAGCACAGATGCCAAAGGAAAAGATTTTGCCGGTATGAAGTTTACCGTCCAGGTTGCTCCGGAAGACTGCACCGGTTGTGGTGCATGTGTGCTGGCCTGTCCGGCACAGGAAAAAGACCAGGATAAAAAACCCACAGGTCGAAAAGCCATCAATATGGCGACACAGGAACCGCTCAGAGACACCGAGCGTGAAAACTATGCATACTTCCTTGCGATTCCAAATACCGACCCGAATCTGTTCAAGACGGCAAGCGTCAAGGGCAGCCAGTTGATTGAGCCTTTGTTTGAATACTCCGGTGCCTGCCCCGGTTGCGGCGAGACACCATACGTCAAGCTGCTGACACAATTATTCGGAGACAGAACTTATATCGGAAATGCCACCGGCTGCTCATCCATCTACGGCGGCAATCTGCCGACAACACCTTATACCACCCGCTCCGACGGCAGGGGGCCGACATGGAGCAATAGTCTTTTCGAAGATGCGGCCGAATTTGCAATGGGAATGCGGCTGACGGTTAACAAGTTCAAGGAGAGAGCTCTGTGGCTGCTGGAAAAAGTTGCAGAACAGGGCTGTGTGGAGAAAAAGCTTGCCGAAAAGATACGCCAGGCAACTCTGGCTAATGATCCGGCCCAGGAAGCAATTGAACAACAGAGAGCCAACGTGGACGAACTTAAAAAGCAGTGCAAAAAGAGTAACTGTAACGAGTGCAGGTTTTTGTTGGATATTTCCGACCATCTTGTTCGCAAATCGGTTTGGGCTATGGGTGGAGACGGCTGGGCCTATGATATCGGTTATGGCGGGCTTGACCACGTTCTGGCAAGCGGTGTCGATATAAACGTGCTCGTTCTGGATACAGAGGTTTATTCGAACACAGGCGGACAAATGTCGAAATCAACACCGAGGGCTGCGGTCGCCAAATTTGCGGCAGGAGGTAAACCCGCTCCCAAAAAAGACCTTGGATTGCTCGCTATGACTTACGGTAATATTTATGTAGCTAAAGTGGCCATGGGCGCAAATACCAATCAAACAGTCAAGGCTTTTATCGAGGCCGAGGCATATCCCGGACCTTCGCTGATAATTGCATACTCACACTGCATCGCTCACGGTATTAATATGACAATGGGTAATCAGGAGCAGAAAAAGGCCGTATCCTGCGGACACTGGCCGCTGTTTAGATTCGATCCAAAGCTTATAGAGCAGGGCAAGAATCCGTTGCAGCTTGATTCGAAGAGTCCAACCACCGAATTTGCGGACTATGCCTATGGCGAAAACCGTTATCGTTCACTTAAGCAGTCAAAGCCTGAAGTAGCTGCAGAGCTAATGAAGCTTGCCAGTAACGACGCGGCACAGAGATATGCTTTAATGGAGCAGCTTGCAAATTTGAAATGCGATAAATAAAAATTGGAGGTGTGAAGGAAATGAGTAATCGGATATTAATAACAATTTGTTTGATATTTGTGACTATTTTTCTTTTTGCTGGATGTCAGCAGAAACAAGAGAAAGAAGTGGATATCTTCGCTCGTGAACCGAACCTCCTAACGATAAGTATTCCATCCGATTATGCATCTGAGGCAATTGAATCCGCCGGAGGACTGGATACATGGATCAGGACTATCGAGCTAAATCTTGATAGCGTGGTCACTTTTTATCAGCCTGACGACAGTTTATACCTGACAGAGCAGCACTATGATATTTATCCCTGGTCCAATTCCATCGAGATTTCAGGTAAAGAACCCCAGGGCAACATTATATGGAGATTGCGGCAGGGGCAGTTTGAAGTTTTACAGGGAAGCGGGCGCATTAACAACTCTATGAGCTTACTGGATAATCAATGTTTCGCCGAAGCGATTCTAAGCATCGTCACTGCACCGATACGTTTGATAGACAAGTCGGTCGAGTTAACCAAACATAGCAATCCGGTCAAAGTGCAAGGCCAGTGGTATGACCCAATCGAAAGACGCAGCAGGCCAAATATCGAATTAATCCTGCGAATTCCAAAAGCTGTTTTTTATCAAAACAGAGACAGCTCATTAATAGATATGCTTTGGATTGCCTGTCTGGGAGGGGATCAGTTTTTGATGGTTCGCGGTTACGATTATCATGAGATTGAAAAGGGGGGTGTCATAATCCCCGATAAAATAGAAATATTCTCAACCGATTCCGAGGGCGATTTACAAAAGCGCCTTGTAAAAATAGATTTCAAGTAGTCCAGGCACTCTTTAAAAAATGTAAGGCGGCCGGACCAAATCGATCCGACCGCCTTTTTTCACTCACATCTAACTATGCAATCCCAGTTTGGGATTACATCAAGTATTTAACTATCTTAGTTCTGCTGCATCTGCATCTGTTGCATATTCTGTTGTTGCATCATCATAAAGGCACCCATTATTTCAGCCAAGTGCTCTTTTGGTACAGCTATATCCACAACCAATTTTCCGTCTCCGGCTTTACCGGCTACTATAATATTGCTCTTGGTCGGTGCGTCTATCTTCGGGATCGGTATGGGCATGAAAGTTGTCGCCATTTTGAATACCCGAATCAAATTAAACGTTAACAGGAAATCAGCTTTATCTGCCCCCGGCAATAATGCCATTGCAGTTTTCGTCTCAGGGCCAATCTGTTTTTGGCTACCGACCTGTACCTGATCGATCAATTCACGGACATTTGAATCGACATCTCCACCGGCGGCGCAAACGAATAAATCCTTGACAATGCCCCATCGATAATCAAATCCATCACCGTACATAGCTGTTATCATCTGGGCCTGTGGTGTTCCGGCCTGGGTGGATTTCATCGACAGCTTAGCTGAATCTATTGAAACACCTTTGTAGCTGTCAATTCCACGCTTTACTTCGAAGCTTGTTTCCATTCCGAGGCTCTTATAAAAGTCCATGATGCCACTGGTTGTCATCATTTCCACCGCCTTTTCAATCAACGGATTGAATTTTTCCGCATCTTTTAAGGCAACAACATATTTGATCACAAAAGGTGGCTTACTATTAGGGTCTGTTGACACAGAATACGCTACCGGCCCTGCGAGACAGTCAAGGACATTATTCGTCAGCGCTTTCATTTCTGTAACTTTTTCTTCGCTAAAAGTATCCCCTCCCATAGCTGCCATAATATCAATACTGCAGGTTTGAAGCTGCTTCATAAAGGGTGCACTCATACTACTTCCATAATTCATCATTGCCCCATCTTCCATATAGCCAAGAAGAGTGTTCTGCTTCTGTGATGAGGCATCTGCGACAAACATCTTTGCCATTTTCGTCTCGGGGACAGCGTATATGGTTTTGGTAATATTCAGAACATTCGGCTTTGGATTGATAGCTATACTAACAGATTGCGTTTCTTTTAACAGTGTATCAATAACAGTCAGGTACATGTTAAAAATATTCTGTATGTTACCAAACGGTCCTTGCTGGCCGCTTTCTTCGAGGCCTTTCATCATCGTTTTCATCTCGTTGATTTTATTGGTTACAAGGGGACCAAAAGTTTTTGAAACCTGCTGCATGTTACTATAAATCCATAACGGCTCCGCCGTAGCCTGCTTCATATGGTCGGCCTTGAGAGTGCCGGCAAGTCCCTTTGCATCAGCCGCCGAAACTTCCTTTGCCATCGCAACAAGTTTTTCATAATCATTCACCCAGGATAAAAGTGCATAGTTACCCGACTGGACGACCAGCATAAAAGGTTCTTCATTTTTTGTTATTTTGGAAACACCTTTATCATCAGGCTGGCCACAATTAGGATTGCCGTCAATGAGTTGTTTGTAATCTGTAACAGGGGCCAGTATGCCGACGAACATATTTGGAATTTGCTCGGCCTGCCCCATCTCACCGGGTAAAGCCACGCCGAATAATGCGAAACTTCCACCGGTATTTAAACCGCTCAGTTGCGGACTACCCAACAGGTTCATCAACTGCCCGCGTACTAACATCGATATGCCCATAGGCATGGGCGAAGCGCCGGCGAGAAACTGGTCCATTTGATTCATAGTGTTATCAAAATTGTTAATTTGGACGCAAAAGACTGACTCGGCAGGGACCATTTTAAGTAACTTCTCGCTCCCGGGACTTTGGGCCCATAGTGTTGCAGTAAAAACAAATAAAATCGTCAGACAAACAGCGGTAAAATTTCTCACACTTCTTGTTTTGAACATTGTCTTACCTCCATAAATTAAATCTATTTAACCTGCACTTCTGCTAATGAAACAAGGGATCTTCTAAAATGAAGAACGCACATTCTAACAAAAAATTGTAAATAAACTCATAAAAAATCCTAAATTTTTTAAAAGCTTAACTTAATGGAAATTTTTTACCTTTAAAACGGTCGATTTATCTATACTGAGACCAAATTAATTATCGGCCCCAAACTGATATTACAGGATTGACAGGTTTCATATATATATAAAGCCTCATCTACCCTATTAATGCACATTTCCACATGAACAGATTCGATGCAACAATATCACCAGGACATTCTGCCCTATAAATGCTTTACAAGCTTATAGTTGTAGTTGCAAAAAACATAATTTCGGCCGAGAACTTAAGTAATCGATACATTCAATTTAACTGTAATTGACGGCCCCACACAGGCCTAAACCGACGTTTAATTTCTTTGTAATAGTGCTTTTATGATGATTAAAAAAAGTTAAGCGGCTAAGACATTAAACCGATAAATCTGTTCGTATGACGATGTTTTTGTCTATACATAAGTCTTTAATTATTAGTACGTAGATAACATTTTTGGAATTTAATTGCCATGTACAACACAGTAACTAAAAAATATAAAATAATTAGTTACTCTTTATTCGTAATTTCCCTGTTCCTTCTGGCAATTACATCCGGATGTGGCAACAAGTTTTTTGATCCCACGCAGGTTGGTCGCTTTCGAACTGTTCCCTCGGTCAATGTAATACTTGATTCTCTGGGTGTTGCGGAAGAGACTCCCATTGCGTGGGAAGAAGGAGAAGAACCCAAACCGATAGATACACTGCCTAACATTACCGATTACACATTTCGAGCCGGAGACGTCGTTAGAGTTAATATATATGAATTACTCGGCTATGGAACGCAATTTATCAATGATTACATAGTGACCGAGACCGGAAAAATATCAATACAGGAAGTTGGAGTTGTCGAGGCGAAAGGACTGACTGAGACACAGCTCGAAGATAAAATTAAGGAAATCCTGTCGCCAAACTTACTGAAGAATCCTTTAGTTACCGTAACATTGATAAGCTCACAACAGCGGGCATTCTCAATATTGGGTGACGGTGTGCTCGCTCCGAGCAGGTACATTATTCCCCGGTACAATTTCAGGCTGACTGATGCACTCGCAATGGCAAGCGGGATAAGCCAGTTTAACGTAAGCTACATATATGTTTCACGACCTTTGGAGAACGAAAATACAATACAACCGATGAGCAAACTCGGCACCGGCGATCCTGAGTTCAAGACAACCGGATATAGAACCGCAACATCGAAACAACAAAGACAACAGCTCACTCCGACCAAAGCGCAAAATCAATTCCAGTGGCCGGAAAGCAGGGTGGTAATTTCTTCGTCCGAAATGATAACCAACAACAAATCCGCCGGGATTCCCGAAGGTTTTAAACTTTTCAATACCCGTACACAGAATCGGGCCAGCGGAGGAACCGTCCTGCAATTGTCTGATATGCCGACTACAAATGCCATCGATAATCCGGTAAGCGTCCAGGAAGTACTGAGAACTCTTTCTGAAAGATCAGGAAGAACAACTCAAACAAGTGCAAATGTAAATACAAATAATTCATACACACCCGCGGCTAACAACAACGGGCGGACAAATATACAAATGAATCAAAACGGGAGATTCAGATCATCCCCCGGCTCAGTCACCGTCAGTACAACAAGTGAGTTGTCGGAAACAGATAATCAAGGACATATAGAATGGGTATTCCAAAACGGCAAATGGGTACCGGTACAAACAGGTCCCGCCGAACCCACCAGGCCAGTACAAAATCAAATAGAAAACGGTCATATTGAGTGGGTATTCAAGAACGGTAAATGGGTACCTGTTCAGGTCGGTGAATCCATACCGAAAGAACCTGTTATACCTGAACAACCTCAACAACAGTATATAGCTCCTCCCGAAGAAGTGGCGGCACCGGATTTCGGCTGGGCGGAACAGGGCGCCAAATCGCGATTGATAAAGATACCGACCGACAAGCTGCTTGCCGGTGACTCAAGATACAATATCGTTATAAAGCCCGGTGACACTATTTTTGTGCCTGTAGATATAGTCGGCGAATTTTATATTATGGGAAACGTAAATGGTACTGGTACCATTCCCTTAACAGGTCGCCCCATGACCCTGAAGCAGGCAATAGCCGCCGCCGGTGGTTTTTCGGCTCTGGCATGGCCGAAGCGTTGTGAAGTAATAAGAAGAATCGGCAGAAAGAAAGAAGAAATCGTTATGGTGGATTTGGATAAAATCTACAACGGTGAGCAACCTGATTTCTTTATTAAACCGCATGATTTAATTAATGTCGGCACTCATGCTACCGCCACATGGCGTGCAGTTTTACGGAACTCGTTCAGGGCTACTTATGGATTTGGCTTCGTTTATGATCGTAATTTTGCCGACAGAGATTTTTATACTCGCAGACCGATTCCAAACTGGTTCTAAAGACTTAATATGATTAAGCTCAGAACTGTGGAAACACACAGTTCTATTTTTATATAGAAATGCTTAAAGTTTTAATATCGTGGACAATATCACATCTCAAATCTCAGAGGAATCCCACTTTGCCGGGACTATGTTCTTCAGCAGGATGCAAAACAGACATCCGGCAAACCATCGTGCGGTGGGAACGAAAACACAGGGTACACGTACGCCCAGGCATAAATGGCGAGAGCTTGGATCACACAATTACATTAAGATAGCGATAATAGGTGGGCTGTTCTGGTATCTTTTTCACAGAGAAATCGACGGTATTGTTTACCAATGGATTACCGACAGTAGCTGGTCGCACGGTTTTCTGATACCTTTTTTCAGCTTGTACTTCATCAATCAGCATAAGAAAGAAATATTAAATCTTCAAACCAAACCGAATTATCTCGGACTGCCTTTTCTGGCATTCGCGATTTTATTTTATATCTTTAATATAGTCAGTCCTTCCGGATGGGCGTATTTTCGGTCGTTATCCATGATTGCTGCCCTCGGGGCGGTCGTGCTGTTTTTGGGCGGCTGGAATTTGGTGCGATATACATGGCTGCCGATCGCTTTTCTGATATTTGCAATACCACTGCCGGGCAGAATATACAGAGGGATCACCATACCCATGCGACAATGGGCGGCCACCGCGGCAGCCGGTCTTCTCAATTTAATTGCCGATATGGAAGCAACGGCAAGAGGTGTGGTTATTGATGTCATATACAAGGGCCAGCGACTGGAACCTTCACTGGACGTTGCCGAAGCCTGCAGCGGGATGCGGCTGTTGATGGCGTTCCTGGCTCTGGGTATCGCTATGGCTTATTTGCACTACAGGCCTCTGTGGCAGCGAATTATACTTTTAGCCAGTACCGTACCTATTGCAATATTCTGCAATATCGTAAGGGTAACGATTACGGGATTTATTTATGTTCTGATACATCCAAAATATACTCAGGGTATCTATCACGATGCCCTCGGGATGTCGATGCTGCCGTTGGCTTTTTGTTTATACGGTTTACTCGCATGGTTCATGTCAAATTTGTTTATTGACGAAGGTGGAGCGGCCCGGGAGGACATTGTTGTCCGCAGCCGTGACTCGTGATGAAAAATACAGAAAATAATATCCACGTTTATTTGCAGCCCGCTTTTGTTATTTGTGTTGCGATACTCGCAACCGCCGGCGCGGGGATGTCGGTTACTATCAACAAGCTCGGTTTATACCTGAAGAAAGAACCGATACCGTTGAAAAAATCCCTGGACCTTCTGGATGAAGACGGTCTGTCCCAATATAAAGTCGAAGAAAACAACAAGTTCAAAATAGAAAATGAGGAAGTGGTCGAAGCATTAGGTACCAAAGAATATATTCAGTGGATTCTTGAAGACACTAATGCTGAAATAAACAGTCCGGTTAAAAATTGTCTTTTATTTATCACATATTATGACTGCCCGGACAGAATACCACATGTGCCGGAAGAGTGTTATGTCGGTAGCGGATTCCAGCGATTGGCATCTGATAGTGTGACTCTGGAAATAAACAAGAACAACGGTTCAAAAAGAAAAATCCCCGGAAAGTATCTTATCTTCGGCAGCTCCAGAGCCAATATCTGGCAGAGCAAAGAGAAGTTTCCGGTACTTTATTTATTCAGAGTAAACGGCGAATACGCCGGCAGCAGAGAAGATGCTCGTATAGCTCTGAATAAGAACCTTTTTGGTAAATCTTCGTACTTTAGCAAGGTAGAACTGGCTTTTAACCAGAGTTCAGTCCCGCCGAGTAAAGAGGAAACAGTCGCAGCATGTGAAGAGTTTTTATCCGTAATTTTACCCATCCTGGAGAACGAACACTGGCCCGATCTTGAACAGTAAAACGAGCTATAAAATTAAGTAATGAATGATAAAGGTAAAATCAAATAAAGATATGCAATAAGTATTTTTACGAGGTAGATATATGCCGCAGAGGAGGTTAAACAAAAAAGTAGCACTGATAGGTTCGGCGGTTTTTGCAGTTGTCGTTCTGGTTTCTATTTTAGTAGTACTCACGGCCAACAGAGATCCTGAAAAACTCTTACAAGATGCTCAAACAGCACTTGCAGCCGCTCATCAGGCCACCGACGACCGAACAAAAGAGCAAAATTACGACAGGGCCGAACGCAACTTTCACAGAGCATATTCACGTGCAGATACCGATGAGCTCAGACAGGAAATACTTTTCACGATGTTGGATATGTATCTCGAAACCCAGGAATGGCCTTTTATTCTGACATGCTGGGATGAAATAATAAATATCAATCCGAACAATGCTAAAGCCCGATACGGCCGGCTCAGGTATTTTCAAATAATAGGCGAAAGTGGAGTAAGCGGAGTTTGGCAGCGCGTATGCGAGGACGCTTCCGAGTTTTTGAAAATAGCAGAAAACACAGAGCTGCTTATGGAAGAAACGGCCCAGTGGGATGTCCCCGGATTGGAACGAAAAGAAACCGGCCGTCATTACCTCGGACCATATTTATATCTGCTCAGAGGCATCGGTTCGCTCGAAATGGCGCGCCAGGGTGCAGTGACAAATAAAGAGGAAGTTCTCACACAGGCGGTCAATGATTTGGAAAAAGCACAACAGCTTGACCCGAATAATATCGATACCTACTGGCACCTGGCACGGGCGGCCGTCGCCAAAGGTGAAATACTTGCTTCATTAGGCAACTTCAATGAAAGGGATGAGGCCTTAAAGCAGGCTGAAGAATTTTTGAGGCAGGCGGTCGAAATTTCTCACTCGAATCCGAGAGCACATATAAATCTGTTACAGCTAAAGCTCATGCTGGCAAGAAACAGCGATCCCGAGTCGCGTATAAAGCAACTCAGGTCTCTTGAAACCGACTTTTTAACACTGGCAAACAAGTTCAGCACCAATGCAAAGGTGTTCTCTGCACTTTCTGAATTTTATCTGATGTATTCGAAATTTTCCGGTCCCGCCTTAAGTCATGGAAATCTCAATAATGCAATTGAAGCAATCGAAAAGGCAATGTCTCTGGACGGTCAAAATGTAATTTATTCAATCAACGCCTCCGATTTGTACTATCGCAGGTTCTCATCGTATCAGCAGGAATCGGATATCGACAAGGCAATAGAAATCGCCAAAGAAGCACTGACTTTGCCGGAGGCTCAGAACATATCCGGTCCAAAACATCAAACAAGAATTATCAATAGATTCCAGCTATATTCATTTCTGGTAAACTGTTATATTGAGCAGATACTTGAATCCCGAGTACAGAAATCGGAATCACAAACCAAAACTTTAATCGCCAATGTAGAGAATGCCGTACACGAAATCGAACAGATTCTCGGCAGTAATGAAGAGCCGCTGGTTATAAAATGGCAGGGTATGCTCGAATTAGCCAGGGGTAATCGTAAAGCCGCTGTTCAACAACTATATTCAGCTTACGAACAACTCAAGGCCCTTAAACCTTCCAAACCACCCTGGCCGCGAGATACGGAATTCGCTAATCTATCTTATACCCTTGCGAAGATTTTCAAAAATTCTTCTGAAAGCGGCGCGGTCAGAGAATTTCTGATAAGTGCGCTCCATTCGGGAATTTCGGACATTAAACCTGAAGCTCAACTGGATTATGCCGAGATTGCTTTGGACTATATTCCATGGACGGAAGTAATTCAGCATATAAACGCATTTGAGGAGTCCAACGGCCCCAGCCCAAAAAGTCGAAATCTTCTTATCAAAACTTACATCCGGGCAATGCAATTCGACGACGCCGAAAAAGAACTGGCCAAAATACAGGAACAAAACACTGATAAGATTAAACTTCAACTGGAGTTAGTCCAGGCCCGGATTAAACAAATTCAACTGGCGATAGCGCAAAAGAACAAACAGGACAGTTTGATCCCGCAAAAGACAGAACCGGACGAAGAAGAATCCTCATACATCCGGCTCGAAGACAACCAATACGCGACAAAAGAATTGAAGGACTATATACAGCAAAAAGCCGAGTTGACCCGGAAACTTCTTGCAACAGAACCGAATGCAGTTGGAAAATCTTTGCTAATCAGTATCTGCAGGAATTACACAGCACAGGGAGAACTGAATCAGGTCAATGATTTTATCAACCGATATTTAGAACACTTCCCGGATAATACCGCCGCTCTTGTTTACAGACGGATTCTGCAAGAGCCCTCACCCCGGGATGTTCCACTGCAAAAATATAAGGATATAGAAGAGCAAGTGCTTCTGGGTCTTTCCGATTCGGTCGATAAGTCTCTGCAGCTCGGTATATTTTACCATAGAAATAACCAGTTCGATAAAACAACCAAATATCTCACAGATACAATTGCAAAGGCAACCTCAAAAGAACATGCACCGGAGGACCCGGAGATTGAGCAGATAAAAATCGCCGTTGACTATATTTTCAATATAGCCCTGACAACGAATGACTGGGACCTAGCCGAACGTACCATCAAAACAGCCCGCGATGAAGACATCGACGGCTGCCGGGGAATGGTTTATGAATCACGTCTAGCCGCAGCAAAAGGTGATTACAAAAACGCACTGGCTAAAATCGACGAATGTCTGAAGCAAAGACCGGTCTTTTCACTCGCATATCTGCTGAGAAGTAATATTAACGCCGCCCTTGGAAACGAATCGGCGTCAGCTAAAGACATTCGCGAGGCGGCATATCTGAATCCTCTGGACGGTACAATAGCAAAAGGAGCGGCGATTGCTTTGTACAATCGTAATCAAAATCTGGGTGACAACGTTTTACCGAATCAGGTCACCGAAACCAGAAAATCTCTGGAAAGAGCAATCGCACTTAATCTCGGCGACCTGGAATTGCTAAGCTTGTATGCCGAGTTCATAGCCCCTACGGAACCGCTAAGGGCGGTTGCGATTCGGCAGGATATACAGGATGCTCAACCCGACATGGAAAACGCCTTGCTGCTCGGAAAACTGGCGACGGAGGTGGCTCTCAAACAAATCGCCACGGAAAGTAAAGAAGCGTTGTTCGATATTGCCGAATCGGCTTTCGAACAGGCAAGAAATATAAATCCTAAAGACAAGAGGATGCTCTATTACTTTGCCGATTATCTAAGAGCAAGAGGACTGGAAGATGATGCAATGAAGCTGCTGAAAGAATCGCAGGATGAGCAATTGCTTTGGGATCATTATTTTCAGCTCGGCCGCTATGAAGATGCCATGATAATTTTAGAGAAAGCATATAAAAACAACTCCAAAGATATCAGGATACTCAAGGGTCTGATGCAGGTTGCAGAAAAAACCGCCGATCAGGAATCCGTAAAAAAATATTCGGAAAAACTCATTCAACTCGAAGATACCTTAGACAATCATCTTGCGCAAATCCAGGCATATCTGCGGACCGGTCTTATTAAAGAAGCCGAATACAAATTACAAAGTATCAAAGAGAAATACCCTAACGAATCCAGAATATTACTGCTGCAGGCATGGTTGTTAATGAAACAGGGGCAACTGGAAAAAGCCTTAAAGCTGACAAACCAAAATCTCCAGACCGACAAGGACAACGCGGTGGCATGGCGTTTAAGAGGCGAAATTAATATCAACCTGGCAGAATATGATAAAGCAATCAGCGACCTGAGAACAAGCAAGTTGTTATCAGATGACCCGATAATCAGGGTTTCTCTGGCAAGAGCTTATCTGAATGCGAGAAGATATGAAGATGCCATAACAGAACTTAAAAATGCCATTATCGGGCCAACTGCGCCCCGGGAAGCAAGATTACTGCTTGAACATATATACACACTGCTCGATAGAAACGAAGCACTGAACAGATTTTACGATGATACGCTGGAGAAATTTCCCGATAGTGCGGACTGGATCAACCGCGCCGCCGCTTTCGCCCTGAAGACGGGCCGATATGAAAAAGCCGAGCAATTATACAAAAAAGCCTGCCAGATAAGAAGCCAGATCGACCCCGGCCAAAGCCCCGAAGAACTAATAGGGGACCTGTTATATGCAAGGGCGTTCGATGGTTATCTCAAGGCATTGCTGATGGGGGCCGGAGAGCAAAGTTCCAATAACTGGAATCCAGAGAAGGCAAATCAGGTTATCGAAGAGTGTAAAAAGTATCTCAACAGCAGTTTTGCACCTATAGCATATTTACGCATGGCCGAAGCAAACTATAACCTCGGAAATAAAACAAACACCGCTGAATATTGCAGAGTAGCCATCGACAAAACCGGGACAAATGAGGCACTCGCCTCCGAGGTCCTGATGAGAATGTTTCTGATGCTCGGAGCGGATGAAGTTACGAATTACTGTAAACAAAGGCTTGAAACCAATCCTGACTCAATCGCCGCCAATTTTGTTATGTTTAATTTGGTAAACATAAAGGGTGAATATATTAAGGCCCTGGATTATATCAATAAATGCATCGAGCTTATAGGTCCGGAAAATCCGAACAGGATTAATTATATAACCAAAAAAGTGGATACTTTGATCCGGGCCTACGAACAAACATCCGATAACAAATATATCGAAATGGCCATCTCAGTTTACGAAAGTCTCCTCTCTGAAATGCCGAAGAATATCAATGTTCTGAATAATTTTGCGTACCTGCTTGCGGATCACGATCAGAGGCTGCCGGAAGCTTTACAATATGCAAAACAGGCATTGGACGCAAAACCGAATGACCCGGGTATCATGGATACTTATGCTTATGTGTTGCATAAAAACGGCAAAAATACGGAGGCAAGCGAATTTGTGGATGCTGCCCTGCAGCAATACAACGAGCAGAAAATAAATCTCATACCACCGGAGGTGTACGAGCACAAAGGCATGATAAAGGAAAAAACAGGAGAAAAAGACGAAGCACTTGCTGCTTACAGGATGGCGCTGGAAACTGGTAGTGACAGACTGTCCGAGACAGACCGCCGGCGCATAAACAAAGCTATTGAGCGTGTCTCGCCCTGATTTTCCTTACAATAAGCATGAAGTTGTATTTATGAACCGATACATACTTCATCTTTTAACTCTATACGGAGATTGAAATGGCAGAAGTAAAACCAAAAACTTCAAACAGGCCGGTCACACCGAATGTGCTCAGACCGGCTGCGCCGGTTTCGCTCACAACAAAAGAAGTTCTTGGAATTCTGCGACGTCATATTCTGCTGATAATTATTTGTACGATATTAGGTCTTTCCGCCGGGGGAGGAATCTGGAAACTCTTACAGAATTACTCTCCAAAATACACTGCAAGAACCTATATCCAGGTACTCTCACCAGTACCGACGGACCCCATGACCATAGGTACCGCCCAGCTCCAAAAGGATATCCTGTACAATCACCGCCAATCCATAGCCAATCTTATAAAACAGCAAAGCACTCTGCAGGAGTTGGTGGCCCGAAACAATGTCAAGCAAACAGACTGGTTCCAGGAAAGAGAAGGCAGTATCAGAAAAGCTGTCAGGTATCTGGACAGGCATTTCGGTGCATTCGCACATAGAGACAGTGAATTCGTGGAAATATCGATGACGTGCCGTGAAGCAGAGGAAGCGGCGAATATAGTCAACGAAATGCTGGATTTATTTCTGAAAAAGCGAGGGGCTACGGAAAAGGGAGAAGTATCTCAAAGACTAATAGAGCTTGAGAATCAAAAGACAAACGTAGAAACAGAATTAAGAGCGGCCGAAGCAAGCCTGGACGACGTACGCAAGGCATCAGAAATAAGCGACCTTGAAATGCCTATCGGACGCAACTTCCAGCATACAATCACATTAACGCTGAATAACCTGGAACTGCAAAAAACCGATCTCGAACTTGCTATAAAGCAACTTAGCGCCGATATCGGCAATCTTCAAAGATTGGCCACCGAACCGATCAACGAACAGATTGAATACGCTATAGAGCAAGACCCGGTCATGTTGACACTTGCTCAGCAACTTGTCTTTCAGGAGGCCGAGCTCTCAGGAATACTCACGAGATTCGGTGAAAATCACAGGGATGTACGCCAAATGCGGGAGTCAATTAGCGAAATCGAACAAAAACGGAAACTCAGGAAGGATGAAATTGCAGAACAGACACGACTGGCAAATCTCCAAAACGCAAGAGACAGTTTGGTCGTTCTTCAGGAAAGGTTCGAGGAACTGGAAAACCTTCGACTTGAAGCAGAGGCCAAAAAAAGAAACCTCGACGAAGCCCGCATACAGTACGATCAAAGGGTAAAAATAAGAGATGAAAGAATCGAAATGCTCGATAAAATCAAAGAGCAGATCGAGAAATGGAAAATGATTGCCAATGATCCGGAGACCCCGAAAGTACAGGCGGTCGGACTGGCCCCGAGACCCCTGGAAATGGTGTTCTCCCGTCAATGGTGGCTTTGGCTTCCAAGCGGATGGATGTTAGGTATTATGTTCGGTATAAGCCTTGCCTTCCTAATCGAGCTGGCCAATGACCTTGTACGAACACCGAGCGACATTGCCAGGTACGTTCGAGTCCCGCTTCTGGCGATTATTCCCGATGCTTCCGAAGATAATCAGGTTAAAAAGATCGAACTCTGTCACGCCGTCCGCAAGGCTCCTTATTCTATTATCAGCGAATCTTACAGACGATGCCGCACGAACTTGAAGCTCTCGGTCCCGGCGGAGTCTTTGAAGACTATCCTTGTTACCAGTGGTATGGCAGGTGACGGTAAAACTTCCACGGCGGTCAATCTTGCGACCACCTTTGTCGCCGCAGGCAAGAAAGTGCTGCTCGTTGACGGCAATTTCAGGCAGCCAAATCTGCATATGCTGTTCCCGAAGGTTCATACCAACAATTCAGGCGCTGTGCATTTGGATTTAGGCTTAAGCAGCGTGCTGATGCGTCAGTGTGATTCCGATGAAGCCGTCAGGACCAGCGAAATAGAGGGCCTTGATATAATCGATGCCGGCCCAATTCCCGCCAATCCGGCTGAGTTGCTCAGCAGTGCTCTAATGGAAGAGTTACTCAAAGGACTACGTAAAAAATACGACCATATCATTATAGACGGCCCGCCGGTTCTGCTTGTCAGCGATGCTACGGTTTTGGCCGGGCTTGTCGATGCCACTCTTGTCGTATTCAACGCCACCGCCACAAGCAGAGGCGCCGCCCAGAGAACAATTCGAGAGCTCAAAGATGTGAATGCCACAATAGTCGGTTGCATTTTATTTGCCGCAAGAGCTATAAAAGGCGGCTATTTCCAGGAACAGTACAAGTCATATCGTAAATATCAAAAAGCACAACTGGCCCGAAGCAAGGCATAAACAAATTCACCATTTCCGAAAAAAAGCGTTTGCTTCGATACTTCTGCAAGAGTATCATTATACCTTAAGCTATGATTGCCTTTCAAAATGGCAGGCATGAATATTTCCGAGGGTATTCCTAATTCGATAGAGGCAAGCTAATGGAAAAATTCTTAGTGACTGGTGGCGCCGGTTTTATCGGCTCGAATATCTGTAAAAAACTCGTCTCGGAAGGCTGTTTCGTAAGAGTGGTTGACAACCTGCTCACGGGGAAGAAAAGCAACCTTGCCGATATTATAGACAAAATCGAATTCATTGAAGCCGACATGGGTGATGAACAAATCGCCGTCTCAGCGATGAAAAACATTGATGTTGTTCTTCACCAGGGGGCCCTGCCGTCCGTCCCTCTAAGCATCGATGATCCCGCCGCCACACATAAACACTGCGTCGATGCAACCTTTACACTTCTTTTAGCGGCGCGCCGGACCGGCGTCAAGCGTTTCGTATATGCCGCAAGCTCCTCAGCCTATGGCGATTCACCAACTTCGCCGAAAGTTGAAACAATGACACCTAATCCTCTATCGCCTTATGCGGTCAGCAAGCTCGTAGGCGAATATTATTGCTCGGTTTTCTCGCAGGTTTTCGACCTTGAGACCATATCCCTTCGATATTTCAACGTTTTCGGCCCTAACCAGGATCCCAAGAGCCAGTATGCCGCTGCAATACCCGCATTTGTGACATCCATATTGAAAGACCAGCCGCCAACCATATACGGTGACGGTGAACAGAGTCGCGATTTCACGTATATAGATAATGTCGTCGAGGCCAACTTACTGGCCGCCGGGGCCAAACAAACCGAAGGCCAGGTCATTAACGTCGCCTGCGGCCGGGCCGTCACCGTAAATAAAATTATCGATATGATTAACGATTTTCTCGGCAAAAACATAAAACCGATATACACCGATCCACGTCCCGGCGATGTAAAGCATTCGCTTGCAGATATCACTAAGGCACAAAATATTTTAGGCTATAAACCTTCTGTTTCTTTTGAAGCGGGTCTCCAAAAAGCGATAGAATGGTATCGCCATAATCTGCTGTGAATAACTAAAGCAATAACAATTTGACTGCTTACCAATATCTTCGGATACTGAATCGGGCAAAACAGGTTACAATAAAATTCCGGCATCTGACCGGCTTAAAACAGCGGTTGACATCGGCGGCTAAGTTGCTTAAAATTCCCGAATTGAGATAAATCCGAAAGGAATCAGATATGCATTTAAGAGGCGTCGTACTTGCAGGAGGCACAGGCTCACGGCTTATGCCGCTTACCAAGGTCACAAACAAACACCTGTTACCGGTGGGACAAAAACCGATGATTTATTATCCCATCGAAAAAATGATCTCGATCGGCATCGAGGAAATTTTGATCGTAACCGGTGTTGACCATATGGGAGATGTTGTTAACCTGCTGGGTTCCGGCAAAGATTTCAACTGCCGATTTACATACAAAGTCCAGGACCAGGCGGGAGGAATTGCACAGGCGCTGGCATTAGCCGAGAATTTTGCGGACAATCAGCCCCTTGTCGTCATACTTGGTGACAATATTTTTCAGGACAGCCTTAAAAACTATGCCGATAAATTCATGGCCCGGAAAAACGGAGCAAGAATATTACTCAAGCAGGTATCCTGTCCACAGCGTTTCGGCGTTCCCGAATTTATTGATGGTAAAATAGTCGGCATCGAAGAAAAGCCGAACGAGCCAAAATCCGATTATGCGGTAACGGGCATATATTTTTACGACGATAATGTATTTGATATAATAAGAACGCTCAAACCTTCGGATCGCGGCGAATATGAAATTACTCACGTCAACGATGCTTATATTACCAAAGGCCAATTAGATTACGATATTCTGGATGGCTGGTGGACGGACGCCGGCACATTCGAATCGCTCAACCGGGCAAGTGAATTAGTATCACAGAATCCTCCACAATAGTAAGATTAAGAAAATGAATGTCAAAGAAACGAAATTACCGGGAGTGCTTGTATTAGAGCCGGATGTATTCTCAGACCAAAGGGGATATTTTTTAGAGACATGGAACTCTAAGCGTTATGAAAACGCCGGCATTACAGGTCCCTTCGTACAGGACAATATATCATTTTCCACAAAGGGTGTTTTACGGGGCCTGCATTATCAATACCCTCAATCACAAGGCAAACTCGTACAGGTTCTATCAGGTCAGGTAGTGGATATAGCTGTCGATATTCGCGCCGGGTCACCGACTTACGGCCGGTGGTTCAGCCAGGTGCTTTCAGACACCAACCATAAACAGCTTTATATTCCACCTGGTTTTGCTCACGGCTATTGTGTTACAAGTGAAACTGCGGTCTTTTCATATAAGTGCACGGACTTCTATAACCCGGCCACCGAAAACGGCATCATCTGGAATGATCCCGACCTTAATATCGAGTGGCCGATTGCAAAACCGGTCCTGTCGGATAAAGACTCGAATTACGCCAGATTGAAAGACCTTGCACCGGAAAAAATACCGCATTTCGAGGGGCTCTGATGGTCTCTGATGATATCAGTATTTCCATCCTGGGCGGCAAAGGAATGCTTGGCTCAGATATTGCAAATATCTGCCGCCAGCGGGGCATCAATACAACAATCCTCGATTTACCGGAATTCGACATCACAAATCCTCAACAACTGGCAGAAGCCGTCAAATCCACACAGATAATTGTCAATTGTGCGGCATATACAAATGTCGATGGCGCCGAAAACCAAATTGAATCGGCATACAAAATCAATGCAGAAGCCGTAGGGCGTCTTGGTGCTATGGCAAGAAAAGCCGATGTGTGGGTAATGCATATCAGCACGGATTTCGTTTTCGACGGCAGCTCGGACAAGCCCTATATCGAAACCGATCCTGCTAATCCTGTTAATACATACGGAAAAACCAAACTGGCGGGCGAGTATCTTTTATCTCAAAGCGGATGCAGACATTGTATATTGCGTGTTGAATGGACATACGGCTCCGCCGGTGATAATTTTGTGACCAGGTTGATTAAGCGTGCAAAAACCGGCGGGACATTGACGGTAGTTGACGACCAGGTCGGCTCACCTACCGCTACAATCGAAGTCGCTCAAACTATCTGTAAGCTTCTGAGCAATAAACCGGAGGGGATATTTCATCTTTCAAGCATCGGCTACGTGAGCCGATTCGAGATGGCCAAGTTTATATTTGACAAGCTCTCGATGGATGTTAATCTGTTGCCCTGTAAAACAAGCGATTATCCAAGCCCGGCGGCAAGGCCCCTGAACAGCCGTTTCGATTGCAGTAAGATCAAAGGCCTGCTCGATGAGCCGATCGAATCCTGGCAAGGCCCGCTGGAACGTTTTTTGAGGCAGTTATGAAAAAGATTCTGGTAACAGGCGGTGCAGGATTTATTGGAAGCAACTTTGTGCGAATGGCGCTGTCGGAACACCCCGATTGCTTTATCGTCAATCTTGATAAGTTAACTTACGCAGGTAATCTTGAGAACCTTGCCGAATTTTTGGAGCACCGCAACCACAAGTTCATAAAAGGTGATATTTGTGATGCTGCGCTGATCCAGAAAATCATCCATGAATATCAAATTGACGTAATAATTAATTTCGCCGCCGAAAGTCATGTGGACCGCTCAATCACCGGACCAAAGGTCTTTATCGAAACGAACATCACAGGTACGCTGACATTGCTCGAAGCGTCCCGTGATAAAAAGCTGGAACGATTCATTCAAATCTCGACTGATGAAGTATATGGTGCACTCGGTCCGGTAGGAAAATTTTCCGAACAAACACCGCTAAGCCCGAATTCGCCGTATTCAGCCAGCAAAGCGGCCGCCGACCATCTTGTCAGGGCGTTCGGCCATACATGGGGCCTTAAATATAACATCACCAGATGTTCAAACAATTATGGCCAATACCAGTTTCCGGAAAAAATGATTCCGCTGATGATTAATAACGCCTTAAATGACAAAGACTTACCGGTTTATGGCGACGGGCTGTACGTGCGCGACTGGCTCTATGTTTACGACCATTGCACCGCAATCTGGCAGGTATTGCAAAAAGCTCCTCCGGGGGAGATTTACAATATCGGCGGTTGTAACGAAAAGACAAATCTGGAAGTTATTGACGTAATCCTCAATCGCCTGGGCAAACCGAAATCGCTGATTAAGCACGTCACCGACAGGCCGGGGCACGATAGAAGATATGCCATCGATGCCGGCAAAATTATGAACGAACTCGGCTGGAAACCGTCGGTGAATTTCGAGGAAGGTATTAACAAAACCATCGACTGGTATCTTCAAAATTCGCAATGGCTCAACAACATAGTTTCAGGTGATTATCAGAAGTATTACCAATCGATGTATGGAAACCGCTAAACAGCCGTCTCAACAAGATCGCGATCCAGCGAATCGTCTTCTATCAATTCCTTTATCAGAGGCTTATTGAAAAAGCTTCGCAGCTTTCGCTCGGTTTTTTTTTGCGCACGTCGATGATTCAAATGTCTTTGTTTTGGCCGCATTCCCGCAGTCGCATGGGCAAGATGCTCCATATACTTCATCATCTCTGCGGTATCGATTACAGTGGCATGATAACCGTTTTCCTTGAGCTGGTAGTACATTTGTTCGCCTGCGGTATATCCTTTCCAGCGTCCCTCTTCCCGGAAACGCAGGCCCAAGCGTCTGATTGGCTCCGAACGGTACATAGCACAGTAATCTCGCGGGCACAGCTCCCGTTTTAATTGCCGTGCTTTGGAATCGCCCAACAAATTGCGACGTAGCCACAGCTTGGCTTTTTTTGTGTCCGTAATCTTCTTTGTAAATTCATATACCGGATGCCGCAACTCAAGCTTCCAGGCACCGACTGCGGCACATTTCGGATCGCTCTCCATAGGCGACAGTAACCTTTCCAGCCATCCCGGATGTTTAATAAGGGTATCGATATGCATAGTGATAAAATATTCACCTCGGCTATGTGCAAAACCCATGTCCATCGCCGTCATTAAAGCCTCGACCCAATTCACAGGAGTTTTTTCGCCGCGTTCAATCAACTTTATCCAGGACAAAGACCTAAGATAAGACAATGATTCGTCTTTTGAGCCATTGTCCACAACGATAACTTCGATTGGAATATTTTGTGTGAACTTTCGAATCGCCCGTAGGCAGGGCATTACCAGCTCCTTAACCTGCCAGTGCGGTATACAAATACTTACCAGAGGTTTTTTCTCAGCCATCTTATTAAGCCCCCATTTAAATCGTTATTACCCGAATTTAACACTTAACAGATAACAATTAACCTTTTTATCTTTAACTTAAACAACTACATGTTAAAATAGGTTACGCTTTAAGGCTAATCAAGGAATATGATTTGAATTTTAATAATATTCCGATTTTCTACAAAGTCAATATCTAAAAAACTCAGATTTTGAACTTTGTCGTAAAAATAATTACAGATAAAAGCTCGAAACGTATTCGTTCAATCAAAACTGTACCAACCGGAGGGAAAACAGAGTTTATATGATCAGAAAACATGATATAATTGAATCACATTTGTGAGTTGAATCAGCTTATGAAGGAAATGATAAGCAACATCGTATTTACCAAAAACAGGCCTCTACAACTGGAAGCTTATCTTGAGAGCCTTTATAAACATTTCCCGCAGGAACTTATACAAACATATATCATTTATAAAGTAGATATGTTCCACAATGAATATGAACAGGTTTTTAAGAAGTTTACTGGTTGTATTGTAGTTCAAGAAAAAGATTATCACAGTGACTTTTTGAGTATTATAAAACACATCGAGACAAAGTACATTTTGTTTGGCGTTGATGATGTTGTATTCTTCAATTCAATTGATTTGAATATTATCAATGAAACATTTGATAAAAATGAAGAAAATATTTTTGGTTTCTCGCTTAGATTCGGTCAGGAGATAATCGAAAACAGTAGAGACATTGTCAATAAAACTCTGGCAGGGGGGCAAACTGTTTTTTACCTCGACTGGACAAAGGGACAGACTCCAAATACTCGGTATCCGTTCGAGCTTTGTGCCACGGTTTACCACGCTAAGCTTGTCCGGGAAATTATAAAATCATCAATTAACAACAATCCATTGGCAGTTAAATTGTTCTCTCCGAGATCGGTCTTAATAAAAGTTCTGAAAAGGTTCAATGCCGCTAGGAAGGTTCTGAAAAGATTTGGTTACTTTTATAGCCCGAACACACTCGAGTCCTGGGTCTGCCGCTGGTGCAGAAACCATAGTGAACAAATAGCGAAGTATCTCTATTTCAAGAAATTCTGTGCCAGTGCAATACAGGTAAATATGGTTAATACTTCCACAGATAATGCTCATGAAGGAACAGATGAGTACACCGTTGAAAATCTTAATAATAAATATAAACAAGGTTATAGGCTTGATATCGATTATATAAATAAAAATAAACCGACTACTACACATATTGGACAGGAATATTTCAAACTCAAACAACTTTGAATCGCAATATAAAAAACGAGAGGACATGCTGATAGAATAATATAGAACCCTTTTGTTTACTTCTTCTTTAAATAAGGAATCCATGAATGCCTATAATAGATGAAAACTGGAAAATGAAGCGGAGGTACAATTGGTATTTAAAAATCCTGAGAAAATGCCATAAAGTCCGATTGAGAATGTTATTGCTCTCCAATCCCATTTCCGACAGCGAGATTGGTCAAAAAATCTATAACGAAAAACAGTTCATCATACAAGTCGCCTTTGGCGGGTTAGGCGACCATCTGATTTATTCATCGCTGCCTGAATTATTATGGAAGCAGAAAGGCATAAAAACATTTATTTCGAACAAATCTATTTTTCGCAGCAAGGCTATCCGCGATTTCATTTGGGGGCTGAATCCTTATGTTACATTTACAAATGAGAAGGGCTGGTACAGCTATAAAGCACTAAAGCATAATTTTCCAACGTTAGATGGTTATTTTCAGAACCTTTTAGGCCTACAAGCAGACGGGCTTCCAAAAATTTATTACAAGCCAAACATGATTAAGCAATTAAGAGGAAGAGTAATTGTTGATCCCTCATGCGGCGTAACGGGAAAAGCCAACGGTTATTTTGAACCTGACTTCTATAAAAGGTTCATTCAATACATCAAAGACAATGGAAAGAATTTCGTCTTAATTACTCATCTGCATTCAGGAACCAAAAAAGAATTACAAGAAATGATAATAAAAGAATTCCAACCGGATTGCTTTCAGGTTAAAACCATACAACAGTTGGCAGATGCCTTGTTTTCCGCAAAAGAGAGATACTTGCTTCATTCGGGCGCAGCATCTCTTTCAGCAGCATTGAAACTTGAAAGCAACATTGTGAACTATATTAAACCGTCGACTTATTACTCATTTAGATATGCCACGAACAGACATATACATTTATTATGAACTTTAACCTTGTAGTACTTAAACGCAATTGATGAAAAGCATAAAACGAATATTTATAATATCGGATTTTAAGGATGAATCGCCGCAATCAATACAAGTCCAGTCACGGATGTGGTGTAAAGGATTGATTCGTCTGGGCTTTGATGTACAAAGGTTCGGCTATAGAAATATCCTGCTTCAAAGCAGTCTTTTCCCTATTAAAAAATATGCACGTCGCCTCGCAAAACGAAAGGCCGATGCTTTACTCATAAAACAAATCAAAGGTTATCATCCAGATATTATACTCATCCTGAGCATGAAATACCTCGACGAAAACACGCTAACACAAATGCGACAGGCAGCATCTGACGCAATTTTTTGGGGACGTGATGAAGATCCATGGCCTGATAGAAATCCTGACAGACTAAAAATCGCACAAAAAACAGATATGGTAATAACAACAAGTGCAGGCAGATTTCTTAAAGTTTACAAAGACATCGGCATCCCACGATGCGCGTTTATACCGAATATGTGCGATCCCGATATACAATATCACTACAATGTGGACGACAAATGGAAAAACGATATTATTTTCACTGGCAAACCCGAACATACGAAACTCGACAGAAATAACGAACGCTTTGTCTTAACTCAAAAATTAAACCGATATCCAAATGCAAAAACTTATGGTTTCCCTGGAATACCAAAGGTTGAGGGGATGGATTACTTTTACGCTATAAGCGGAGCTAAAATCGGGATGAGCATAAATATTACAAATGACGTGGAACTTTATCATTCGGACCGGCTGATAAACTATATTTCCTGCGGTACGTTTACCTTGGCAAAAAGAGTTCCAAAAAGTGAATTGCTCTTTGAAGACAAAAAACACCTGCGCTATTTCGATACGACAGAACATTTTTTTGAACTTGCAGACTGGTATCTGAAACATGATGATGAGAGAAAGAAAATATCTGCCGCCGGAATGGAACACGCACACAAAGAATTTAACTGTACAAGAATAGTAGGACTTGTTATGGACCTCATCGAAAAAGGAAATTACGATGCCCCCTGGGCTGTGATTTTGTAATCCTTTATCACTTGTTACTGGATTTAGACTGGTTTGAGGATGAAAGTAGAATTAGATAAGTTAATTAAAGATAATAAACAACTAATTATCGAGCTGGGGTGCGGCCAGAAGACGAAGCCGGGCAGGATTACGGTTGATAAAGTCGATTTGCCGCACGTTGATATTGTCGCCGATATTGAAGAAGGCCTGCCTTTTCTGCCGGACAATTCGGTGGATGAGATTCATTGCAGAAGTGTTCTCGAACATATCGAGAACTTCGAGACCCTGATGAGGGAAATAGTCAGGGTCCTCAAGCCTGCTGGAAGGGCTTATATTTTTGTACCACACTTTTCCAATCCGTATTACTATTCAGATTACACACACAAAAGATTCTTCGGTCTCTACAGCTTTTATTATTTTGTGGAACAAAAGCACCAGTTGAAGAGGAAAGTGCCTTGCTTCTATACGGATATCAGAATAAATATCATATCTCAGAAACTTGTATTTCGATCTCCTTTCTTGTTTTCAAACCAAATTAAGAAGGTTTTGGGATTTTTATTTAATCGCCATCGTTTTCTTATGGAGTATTACGAGCAGCACTTGTGCTACATATTCCCTTGCCACGGAATCGAAATAGTATTCTCGCCTGCATCGGTTTAGTATGGATTTAACATACCGGCAGGGCGAATTTGCGTTGCTCAATTTACTAATGCCGTGTAAAATAAACCGGCAATATAAAGAATTGGGACAAGAGAAAAGGCAATGAAAGTCCTTATAATAATCAGTAATCCGAAACGTGCAAGTTTCAGGCAGCGAATAGCCATGCACCTTGACAGGTTGCGTTCGCATAAGATTGATTGCACGGTTATCAAGTTGCCTTCCGGCCCCCTGGCACGCCGAAAGCTGTTTCAAAAAGCAACTGATTATGACTGTGTTATTCTTCATAAAAAAGCCTTAAATTATCTCAACGCAATTTGGTTGCGTAGCTACAGCAAAAAAATTATCTACGATTTCGATGACGCAATAATGTACAATGCAGAGAATCCGGAAAAATTTGATCTAAAGCGGCAAAAAGCTTTTCAACGAACTACCGATTTAGCGGATATGATTATTGCAGGCAATTCGTATCTGGCTGAACATGCGAAGAAATTCAATCACAACGTTGAGATACTTCCAACCGCTCTAGACACAAAGATATACAATATTCAGCACTCAATTAAAAACGATGATAAAATTCGGCTTGTATGGATCGGAAGCAAAAGCACTTTAAAATATCTGGAGGAAATCAAACCGGCACTGGAGAAAATTGGTTTGTGTTTTAACAATATTGTTTTAAGAATAATTTGCGATAAATTTATCGATCTTGACAATATGCCAGTAGAAAAACATGATTGGTCGCTGAAAACCCAGGTATCCGATCTGATTTCCAGCAACATCGGCCTTGCCCCGTTACCGGACAATAGGTTTACAAGAGGCAAATGTGGTTTCAAAATTTTGCAGTATGCAGCCGCCGGTTTGCCGATAGTAACATCGCCTGTCGGAGTAAACTCTGAATATGTCATAAATGGTGTAACAGGTTTTCAGGCCTCGAGTATTCCACAGTGGATTGATAGAATCACGGAACTAATTAAGAATGCTGAATTGAGGAAAAAGATGGGGGCCGCTGGCAGAGTTAGCGTTGAAAAATATGATATTGACGTCATCGGAGAAGAATTATACGGCCTGCTTGACAAATGTCTCGCAAAAGAAACGTTGAGCATAAGCGATAAAATAGAAGTTTCTGAAATTGAGCCGAAGAAAAATTCCACTTCATACAAATATAAGGTAAGTATATGTATTCCGACATATAACCGAAAGGAGTATATCAAGGAAACTATCGACAGTATTTTATCGCAAACTTATAAAGACTTCGAAATTGTCATAGTCGATGACGGTTCCACCGATGGCACCGAGGATGTTCTGAAAGAGCTTGATATCCCTGTTACATATTATTGGCAGGAAAACAGCGGCGACGCCGCGGCACGCAATAAGCTCATCGAGCTCGCAAAAGGTAAATACATATCATTTATAGATTCGGACGACTTATTAATGCCCGATGCTATCGAGAGAATGGTCCGGATCATGGAGGCCGAGGATGGGAACGTTATTGTGTACGGCTCCTATTTCCGAATAGATAAACACGGGAAAATCTATGGCAGATGCAAAAGGAGACTGTATAGCGGCCGTATCACACAACATTTATTTGAGAGTATTCTCGTTCATGCCTGCGGCTCTTTGTTTCCGACCAGGATATTAAGAGAATCCCCGGCGTTTGATACATCTTTTCATATCTGCTCTGACTATGATCTTTGGCTTCGCCTTTCTATGAAGTACAGATTTATAGCTCTACGCGATCCTACTTTCAAAAGGCGCCGGCACTCAACGAATCTCTCAAAAGCTTCTTTGGAAAATTGCCTTATTGAATTTCAGGTTGTTAATCAGTTCTATAACAACAACGGAGGCAAGCAATTGATCCCGAAAGCGATCGCAGCAAAAGTTTTAAGCAGGAAAAAATGCAGAGCGGGTCGTTATGCCATTAGAGAAGGATTATATGATCAGGCCTGTGAGCTGTTCGGCCAGTCTTTTCAACAATATCCGAATCTCAAATCGGCAATATACCTGGCAAGAGCAAGAATAGCCAAGCGATTGGCATCATTCTGATCGAACGATAATGAATCGAGTAAGGATTTTTTCGCACACATATCCCTGATGATCATTACTTTGATATTGGTAAAATGTGTTGCTGTGACTATTAAACGGTCTGTGCTTCATTGAGTTTTGGAGATGTCCTGGGAAAAACTCATTCCTTGTTTTTTATTCAAAATGCGCAAGATCTTTAGCTCTCTTAATGCGATATGTCCAATTGTATTTATGAACCTGCACGGAATCGAGGTCTGTCAGGACAGGGCCGTTCTTTGTTATTAAAATATTCGTATGCTTCAAATCGCCGTGGATTATATGGTGTTTTCCCAGCCTATCAAGCAGTTCTTTAACCTGTTGCATTACACTTGAACGCCGTTCCTGGTTAACTCTTTCATCCCGCAGAAAATCATGAAGCTTCTGCCCTTGAATATATTCAGTCACCAGATAAGATTTCCAAATCAATAATCCTTTGCGCTGCTCAATATAAGCCAGCGGTTTTGGTGTGGAAATATTAAGCATTCCGAGTCTGTGCCCATGAATCCAGCACGACCTGGCGCGTGACCCCTTGATTGTATGTCGCAGCGAATGAAAGAGTCCCTTGTGATTATAACGCTTGACTACAATATCATTGCCATTCCAGGTCAAACGTGACACATAGCATGTTTTGCCGTTTTTCAGAATACTCCCGGCACCCATCAGTCTATCGAGTTGCTCTATGAAATCACAAGTCTGGTCTTCATAACAAAAATCCCTGTCAAATACGGCCGTATATTGTTTGTAGGTAATCTTAAAATACCTTTTACTCGTTCGTAAAGACTTCTTAAGTCCTCTTTTAATCGCTCTTTTTCGGTGCAAAGCCAATTGCTTATAAAATAATACCTCATCCGACTTCTCATAACGCCAACCACGAACTTCAAAATATTGTCCACAAAGTTTTTTCATAGCCTCTTTCCGGCTATCGGGCACCCAAGCCGCCAGCATCGCCAACTGAGCAATACTCTTTTTTTTGTCAATTTCGCCGGGAAAAAATTTCATCTGCGCTGCATCGAGCAAAAATACTTTTTCGTCCTGCAACAAAAAATTACCCAAATGCAAATCTTTCTGTAAAACTCCTCTGATATGTTGACAGGCCAGTTCCCTGCCGATTAGAATAAGAAGGTCAAGTATTTCAGCGGGATCCTGTAATTTATCAAATACTTCCAGAGCCGTTGATGATTCGGCTATCTTTTCAACCACCACCGCCCACGCACCGTCTCCGGTCTGTCCGTAAAATAAAGGTTCAGGAACACGCAAATCACGACCCGCAACCGCAATTAAACTTTGCCATTCTCTTCTGAGGTGACGTTTCGAGCTAAGTCTGTGTGAAAATACCTTTACAATCACATTTCTTTGATTCCAAAGGGCGTCATAAACCTGTCTTCTGCCGGGAACAATCCGTAAAAGGCCTGTACACAACAAACATTCCGTTTGTCTTTCAGGAACTCGTTTAACGATAAGTTGAAACGGAAACTCACACATTATTTCGTATATAGCATCTCGTTTGGCCGGATGCACATCACGAGCAATGCCCAACAATAGATATATTCAATTGATTGGCAAGTTTTATTGTTTCTGGTTTGTCGATAATTATGGTTTTGTCCACTTCCACAACCAAACAATTGGCTCCGTTTTCAGCCAGACTCCTGACAGTATCAGGTCCCACGCAGGGCACATCAAATCTCATATCCTGCTGTGGTTTCGACGCCTTGATTAGTGTCCAGCCGCCCGATTTACAATACCTGCCTGCTCTTTCTATCATAGCCGCCGTACCTTCGATCGCCTCAACAGCAATAATTTCTTTTTCCTTGACCGCAACCGCCTGACCTATATCCAGCTCACCGAGCTTTTTCGCAATTTCCCAGCCGAATTCTATATCGTCTTTTGCTGATGCGTGTAACGGCGCCGTCGTCATCACGCCGGAAGTCGCCAAATGCTCTTTACAATACATAGTTGAATCCTCCAGTATTATCCCGCCGCTGGCCAGTTCATCCGCTACGGCCCTAAGCAAAGAATCCGTTAATCTTGTCTTTCCGCGCAACCGCCAATAATATATCCTGAAAGCCCGCCAGTCGGGCAGATAGTGCAGAATCCGCCGGGGCGTAAAAAGCCGCCCTTTGGGAACCCTCCCAACCATAATTGTTCTCGTGACGCCGTGCTTTTTTAGCTTCCGTATCCAGAGGCCAGGCCTGGCAAGAGCAACCGTGTAAAATACATCCACTTGTCCGGCCAGGTCATGCTCTACCGTATCCGCCAGGCCGACACAGATTATTTTGAGTCCCGCCTGTTTGGCGCCGGTGGTAACTAAAAACGGCAAGCGGCCTTCTCCGGCGATTAAACCAAGCACACCCTGCGCCCGGGAACTTGTATCATGCAATCCGCTCAAAGATATAATCTCATCCGATAATCAATACACTTCATTGAAATGTATGTTACAATATTGGCTGTTTATTACGTACATCCCTATACCGGTTTCTTGGTTCTAATATTTCAGCGAAGACTTATATGTCACTATTTGGTTCGTCCGATTCATCGGGATTAGATTCGACTGATGAAGTGTGGCGACAAATTCGATTTTGCAGCTCACGAATATTCTGCCGCATCTCAGGCAGGTACTGCAACATACTATAGGCCCGCCTGCCCACGTCCGCTTCGATGGCGGGCGAACCCAACACCACCTTATTATCAGGAACGTTGTTAATAACCCCGGCCTGAGCACCGATTGTAACATTGTCTCCGATGTTTATATGGCCCACGATACCAACCTGCCCGCCGACAACGCAATTATTTCCTATATTGGTTGAGCCGGCAATTCCAACCTGAGCCACAAGCAAACAATGCTGGCCTATCCTTGCACCGTGACCTATGGTAACCAGGTCGCCTAATTTGCTGCCCTGGCCTATGAAGGTGTCACTGAGTGTGCCTCGTTCAATCCCGCAGCAGGCGCCTATTTCCACATCGTCCTCTATAACAACGATACCTGTCTGTGGTATTTTATAATGCACGCCCTTATGAGTTGCATATCCGAAACCGTCTTCACCAATTGTCGAATTGGAATTGATAATAACACGATTGCCTATCCTACAACCGTCATAAACAGTGACATTCGGATAAATTATACTGTCATTGCCGATTTGCACATCCTGCCCGATGTAAACACCGGGATAAATCACACAGCCGTCGCGAATTTTCGCTCCATCGGCTATAATTACATAATCACCTATGTGGCAGTCCGCCCCGATTTTTGCGCTGTCGGAAATGGAAGCCTTCTGGCTGACCCCGGTCTTTTTATGCTTGCGATGACCATGAAGCAACACCATTATCTGCATAAAGGCGAAGTAAGGGTCCTCTGCAACTAAAAGTGCAACCGATGTAGTCGGCGATTCCTTTCCTACAATTACCGCGCTCGCCTTTGTCGTCCATAGCTGCTTTTCATATTTACGGTTGCTCAAGAAACTAATGTCGCCTTCGCCCGCACGCCCAAGCGTAGATGCAGATTTTATAATAACATTGGAGTCTCCACAAACTCGCCCGCCCACATATTCAGCTAATTCACCGAGTGTTTTTCCCTGCATTCAAATACCTTTAACAACAAATATCTCAAATTACAATCAATAATCAGATAAAGCCGGGTCATTATAGCAGGAATACAAGCAGGTGGTCAACTATACAATAATGCCAAAATAAATGCCTCTGCCGGGGCTTTCGATCCTTTATTTCGCAGAAATACATATACGTCTATCCAATTTCGATGAAATTCTGTGAATGAAGGCAAATCAGAGAATATATTATCAATACTATGCAGTCAGCGCATCTAAAAGCTGTTGCTGTAATTCCGGAGATGGTTTTTTGGCAAAAGTCGGAGTATTGTCCGCAAATACCGTCACATCCGCTCCGAGAGGTTTATATACATCCGGTTTGGTAGGACCGAATACGGCGATTGTCCTGATTCCCAACATCGCTGCAAGATGTGTAATTCCGCTGTCGTTGCCGATAAAAACATCCGCACAACTCAGGAGTTTAAGGACCTGGGATATCGGTAATTCCTTGAGGCATTTCGCCACACTTCTGAATTTTTTAATTTTCGCAGTACTAAATTTTTCCAGCTCGGCAGGTCCCAGCAGAAATATCACTTTCACACCCTGTGAACCAAGCTCTTTGGCTACAGCCAAAAAATTGTCCATGTACCAGCACTTGTTTAACGCACCGCTGCCCGGCTGAATAACAACCAGCTTTCCATCAGGACCAAAACCCATCTCCGCCAGCAACTCCGCGCCATTGTTCATATCCGCTTTTGTCGCCTGTATCAAACATGTCTCAGGCTTGGTTACCTGAGACTCTATGGACAGGCCGCTTTGAGAGATGAATTGTTGTATGTAATAATCGATTAAATGTTCGGATGAATCCTCCGGGGGTTTCAATGGCAGAGTGATAACTTCCGCACTGTGGGTGCAGTTGGCGGTAAAAATCAGATTCTGCTCAAAGTCACTTTCCGGCTCACCCATAAATGTTACTATCCAGGCATAGCCGGCAAACGCATGTATCAAAGGGTCTCTGTCGGCAAGGTTAAATACTTTAGGCTCGACAAACAGCCGATGTAAATCAATGGAATCTATTGAGCTTATTCTATTAATGCAGGTCCTGCCCGGCAAAATACCGACATATTCGGTATGTCCGAGCACGTCGATTCCACCCAATTGCAGGGCCTCTTTCATAAATGCAGCCAACGGAAGAGTTAAAATGCTGTCACCAATTGCTCCGGGTTGTATTATTAACGCTCGCTGGGCCTTGCGTTCGGCTTCGATGCTCTCGGCTCTGAGCAAATCTAAAATGTCACTTTCCATTTTCATAAAAATGCCGACTTAAATCGATACAAACGCACCACGAACAAATCCTGCCCGTTATGATCTTATACATGCAGTTGCCGCATAGTTCGGAACACGTTTATCCGGTCTGATACAAGATCAATGGTATCATCCAGAGGCTAAACGATATACTATAATCCATAAACCATTCTCAGTTCCTGCTGATTCGGCAGTCTGTTATACCGCTCGCCGTTGGGACAGATATAGATGCCGTCTTTCTTTTTCAACACGATCGGAACAATTGAGCCGTTCTCACTGGCCACTTCGATAACAATGTCTTCCGACATCGCTAACTCGTCATATTGTTCGAGATAACGTCCTGCAGCACCGATAGCCGCACCGATAGCCGCACCCTTGCAATCCTCGTCGTACTGATGTCCGACGATGACACCAACCACGCCGCCAATCAAAGCCGCTTCATATACGGGATGCCACTTCATGCCTTCATTGCAGCCGCAAACAGACAGACATAATACTCCCATCAGAACACATACTATCGGCATTCGTACAGATTTTGTTTTCATTGGGATTCTCCAACTTAAATTTGTATCGCAAATTCTCTTTATTACTTTCCTATGGACTTGTTAAGCTCGTTAGCAAAACAACATAATATGATAATACATGCGCCGGTGGAAATGTCAAGACTTCGGAAATTTCTCTCATAAAAACCGAGCATCGTTATGCAAAGAACAGCTACGGCTTTAGCTTCGAGACGGCTCGTTCTTTATAAACGACTTTTTATGGCATCGAGCTGGTCTTTGCTCACCTTCACACCCAATTTCTGTGCGATTTTTATGTGTTTCCATGCGGATTCGTAGTCTTTTAAATTATAAAATCCAAATGCAAGTCCAAAATGAGCGTCACCGATTGTTGGGTCAATTCCTATCGCCTTGAGATATTCGGTTACCGAGCTTTTATAATCCTTATTATTCGAGTATGCAGCGCCGAGGTTATAATACAGCATTGCTTCGCCAGGCTGTATATCAACCGCTTTCTCGTATTGTATTATAGCTTCGTTATATCTTTCGAGCCCAAAATATGCATTACCAAGATTCACCAGGGCCGCATACTCACCCGGTTTAATCGCCAATACGTTTTGATATGCCAGGATTTCGTCATCAACCATGTCCTTTTTTCTGTAACAAACCGCCAAACCGTAGTATGCCTCTATGAGGTTCGGCTCAATATTGATCGCCTTGTTGAAATACGATATTGCCATATTATAACTATCCATATTTTTATATGCTTCGCCCATCTGGCTGTAACAGTTGGCATCTTTCGGAGCCAGAGCTATAGCACGCTTCAAAACAGATATCGCCGCTGTGAACCGTTCCTGTTTGTTGTAAGCTATAGCAAGCCCCCTGTAAGAATCTATGAATTCGGGATCTAAATCGATGGCCCGCTGGTATTCAGAAACAGCATATCCGAACCGTCCCTGTTCGGTGTATGCGTTTCCGAGATTATTATGTGTCGTAGAATCATTTGGATTTATTCTCAGTGCTTTCTGATACTCCTTTATTGCAACGAGCACCTGTCCTTTTTTCAAATATATATTACCCACGTTGACGCGGGACTCCGACAACGAAGGATTTATCTCGACCGCTTTTTTATATGCCTTCAGGGCCGAATCAATATCTCCTATCTTATCGTAACTGTTCCCAAGATTATTAAAGAAACAGCCCAATGTCTGAATCTTATTCAGATTCTTCAGATAGATACTGTCCCTGTTTGATTGTGGAACGTTGAATTTTTCAATGTACTGCTCATCTGTGGCACTGCCGCCGTTGCCCGTCGTTTCAATATTGAACCGCATCTTCCCGTCGTCATACCTGACAAAAAAATGTCCCGGTACGACAACCCCGTACATGGGAAGACCGAGCCGTTCGGCCAGGGAAAGATAAAGGACCGAAAGACTGAGGCAATAACCGCGCTTTTCATCCAGCACCGTATGAAGGAACAAGCTGTTCGGGTCGTTCGCCTCGGAAAGTGACTGGAAGCCAAGCTCGTCAAATAAATATTTGTTTATCTCAGGAATCACCCTATAGTCCGTTTTAATTCCTTTTCGTTCGAACCTTTCACGGATCTCCATCGCCATATTATCCAGTGTTGTAATATAGCCCCGGCCGTTTACCATATCGCTCCAGTTCTCCGACACAATCAACGCAGCGGTAGCCAAATCAACTTCGTCCTCCCGGAGGCGAAGAACCTGTTCAATTGACCTTGCATACAGGCCCGGCCGATTCTCATTGGCCAGAGGTTTCTGATAACGCCCCGAAGCGACCGACCAGGATACCAAAACGAATAGAACTACCGATAAAAACTTCTTCATCGTTTCCTCGAACAAATTCACCTTCCCTATATTCTTCTTTCAATAAACGAAAAAAAGGCTATTCTGAATAAGTGCCGTTCTATAATATAATTTAGATTATAATATGACTTTATTCAATGCAATTTTTCGTACCGGCTCGGAAATATGATGAATACAGCCCCATGTAAGTCCATACCGTTAGATCGGAAATTACACATCCAACTCTATATTTTATTCGTAACGCTTATCACTTTAGCTGCGGCGGGCTG
Source organism: uncultured Pirellulales bacterium (assembly GCA_964570855.1). GTDB lineage: Bacteria > Planctomycetota > Phycisphaerae > Sedimentisphaerales > Anaerobacaceae > JAFGPS01. Next base: position 7,764 of record CAZMZR010000012.1, on the reverse strand, counting down.
TCGCATTCAAAACAAAAACAGTCTTTTCGACGGTAAAACATTAGGACACTGGGAAATTACGGATTTTGTCGGACACGGTGACGTTTACGTAAAAGACGGCGGCATCTTCCTCGAAAAGGGCGACAGTATGACCGGTATTACATGGACCGGCCCGCTGGTTAGAATGAACTATGAAATAAGCCTCGAGGCGATGCGGGTCGCCGGCAATGATTTCTTCTGCGGATTAACCTTTCCCGTCGGTGACAGGCCGTGCACATTAATCCTCGGAGGCTGGGGCGGACAGCTCTGCGGTCTGTCCAGTATTGATAATTTCGACGCTTCCGAGAACGAAACAACCGAGTTTATTTCGTTCGAGAACGGCCGCTGGTATCATGTTTTACTGCGGGTCAGACCCGATAGAATCGAAGCCTGGCTCGACAAGCAGCAGATAGTAAATATTATCACGACAGACAGGGATATCGATATCCGGATTGAGGTAGTGCCTTCTTTGCCGCTCGGCATTGCAACCTGGCGGACAACCGGAGCAATTCGTAATATCAAACTACGCAGGCTCGAAAATTAAAAATTCCCTATATAACAAAAAATCTACAAACTACTCAACTACAGGTTCCGTCTGGACCGGCACATCAACCGACCTGCGCTTAAATAAATCTATGTTCATCCACTTGTTGCTTTTGAACCTCCAGCGATTAGCCAATCCCACCGCAACAATACTTAATGTGGCAGTGATCCACGGCCCCATAACATTAAGACCGGGAAGGTACGTGGCCACAAGAAGACCGCCAAGTCCTAATATCAGCAGGGCACTGGCCGCCGAGATAAACGCAAGCCATACGGTATCTCCGGCACCTCGAAGTGAACCGCTGTATATAACACCTATGGAATGAAATATCTGATATAAAGCGGCACAAGCCAGAATCTTGGCTCCAATCTCAATAACCTCTTCGTCCCTGGACCAAAAGGCCATCATAGTATCTCTAAATATAAAATAGCATATCCCCACTATTACCATATAAACCAGCGCAACTCTCACACACACACTTGTTTGCCTGATCGCCAGGTCTTTTCTGCCCTTACCGATCATTTTACCCACTGACGCCGTCAATGCGGTCCCAATACCGACAACCGGCATCGTTGCAAGGTTTGTATATGACAGTATTACGCTTGTCGCGGCCAGGGCTTTGGTCCCGAATTTCCCGACCAATCCGAATAAAATTACGCCCCAAAAAGCAACATTGACCATCAAACCGAATCCTGCCGGAAGCCCGACCTTCAGTAAATCCCACATTTTGCCGAGATTGACTTTCAATGTCTTTCTGGTTTGAAAAGCCGCGTTCATACTTCCACCCAAAAACACATAGACGTTGACAAAACTGGAGACTGTCATACCGATGAATGTCCCCCAGCCGGCGCCGGCGATTCCCATCTCCGGAAAACCGAACTTGCCGAAAATCAACAGATAATTGCATACCACATTAACCACCTGTCCTAACAATGAGGCATACATGGTGATAATCGGCTTATGTATCCCCATAAAAAACTGGTTACTCGACCAGTTAACGACCGCCACCAGGTGAGCATAAAGCATGATTCGAAGGTATATCACTTCCAAACCGAGCACTTCCTGCGGCTGACCGAGTATTTTAAATATCCGGGGCGCCGTCGGCCACATTATCACCAATACAAACAAAAAATACGTGAATCCCATATATAACGATTGCCAGAAGTAATTTGAACAATCCTTCCTGTCGCCACGGCCGAGGCTCTGGCTGACAAAAGTATTAAGGCTTGTCAGCGAACCTATCGCGAAGGCTCCGGGCAGAAAACTCACAAAACCGGAGGGCAAAATCGCTGCAAGGGCGTTAGTACCGAGGCGTGAGACCATAAACCTGTCCACAAACTGCATGATGGTAAAAGAAATGGTCGTTATTACCATCGGCGCAGCCAGCTTCAGCATATATCGCAGTGAAGCCTCATCTACGGCAACATTTTGTGCGGGCGAGGTTGATATGTTAGTCATTAAACCAGGTCCTGTTTATTCAAGATTCAATTTCTTCAGCAGAGTATCTTTCGAAAGGCCTGTGACCTGTATATGTTTGACCGGCGAGGTTTGGCCGGATATTATGTTAATTGCATTTTTTTTTACGCCAAGTTGCCCTTCCAGAAACTCAAGCAGACATTTATTGGCTTTTCCCTTTTCCGGTGCGGCGGAAACCTTGACCTTCAGCATTCCATCGAGCAAACCGCAAAACCGCGTCGGCGAATTGCTGCCAGGCACAATTTTCGCCAAAAAAACCACGCCCTCTTCAACTTCTCGAACTGTCAAATCCGCCATCTTGTTTATCAGCCGGAACTTCCGCCCCGATTATATTTATCCAATTAAATACTTTCCCTTAAGTTCACTCCAACCGCCAATTGCACATACTTTTCGATCTGCTCGGCAAGCTCACCCAGCAAAGCAAGCTGGAAGTCCTCGTAATGACCGGGGATTAAATCTCCATCCAGCGCTCTTTTGAAAATCCTGACGCGTATGACCGAAGGCTGCCCTGTAGCGCTGCTGAAATCATTGTCTTTGTGCTCGGTCAATTCGACACGCCAATCCTCGCTGATAAATACCAGGCACCTTCCCGTAAAAACCGCCGTCGGAAAATAATCACGTAATAATTTTAGCGTTTCCATTTACAAATCCGTTTTAATTCTATTCTATTTCGAGTGATCCGATTAGTTCCTTGATGTTGGTTATATTACTGCGCATACAATACTGCCTTATGCCTTCGATAATCTTTACCGAGCAATCCGGCTCCATAAAATTAGCAGTGCCGATACCCACCGCCGATGCGCCCGCGATAAGAAACTCGATTGCATCCGAAGCGGTTCTTATTCCTCCCATGCCCAGAATCGGTATTCCGCCGCCCTTTGCGACATCGTTATAGACCTTGTTGACTAAATAAACCGCGATCGGTTTTATCGCCGGTCCGGACAGACCCCCGGTCCTGTTGGCCAGAACGGGACTGCGCGTCTCGATATCGATGACCATTGCAGTAAAGGTATTAATCATGCTCAGTGCATCGGCCCCGGCATCGACCGCCGCTTCGGCGGTAGCGCTAATATCTGTCACCGCCGGCGCCAGCTTTACCATTAGTATCTTTTCGCCGCACACTTTCTTCACCGCCGAAGTTACCTCCGTTACCTGTTTCGGATCCGTTCCGAAACTTATCCCGCCTTGCTCGACGTTAGGACAGGAAATATTCAACTCGAATCCGGCTACGGCGCTTTGCGAAGCCAGCCGCTCGGCGACTGCAACATATTCATTGATTGTCTGGCCCGCCAGGTTAACGAAGACGGCGGTATTCATCTGTGCAAGAATGGGAATCTTTTCTTCGATGAATTTATCCAATCCGACATTCGCCCATCCGATTGCATTGAGCATTCCCGCATCGGTCTCGACAATTCTCGGCGCAGCGTTGCCTTTTCTGGGTTTGAGCGTAATACTCTTCGTAATAAATCCGCCGAGGCTGTTAATATCCATAAAATCAGCTAATTCATCGGCGTATCCGCACGTCCCCGAAACGGTAAAGACCGGATTGGCCAATTTCAATCCCGCAAAATCAATCGAAATATCAACTTCGTCCGCCATTTCTTACCTCATGCTTTTTTTAAGAGCGAAAATAATCACGGCAACCTTTCTGGTAGGCAGGCATCTGCCCCGGCAATCCCGCTACCCCTCGATGGTCACGACCGCCGCCGACAATGGCGGAAGTTTAAATTTAACCTGCTGACCGTTTCTCTCAACATTTCCATCGACCGGTTTAACCGCAGTTAGTTTGTCTAACGTATTTCTCGCCTCCAACGATCCCGGAGCCACGATCTTCATGGATGCATTTTTAACCTGATAATCCTGATGGATGGATAAATTAATCTCTACTTCTCTTGTGCTCGGATTGACCGCCTTGAGATACACTGACTTGCCGTCCTGTGATTTTGTGGCGACCGCATTGAGAGTTTCAAGGTCTCCTTCAATCGCAATCCTGTTCGGGGCAAAATGGTCCCGCCAGAGTTTCATGACTACGTAATTCGGGGCGGGGAACCAGCCGGTATGGTCGAAGTTGATAAAGGCGTTGTTCCACGCCGTCGCGGAGGTGTGTCGTAAAAATAACGCCGGCCCGCCTATCTCGAAAACGTCACCGCATCTCTCGAATGCGTTGAGCACTCCACCGGCGTAAAGTCCGGTCCGCCAGTCGGTGCTCTGGGCGTTCCATTCCGAGCAATATATTTTGAGATTCGGATTTTTCGATTTTACGATAAGCTCGCCCGTTTGTTTGATAAAACGCTCATAATTATACGGCCCTTTGGCAAACTGATCCGGATTTTCATAATGGTGAATACTTAAATAATCAATCAATTCAGCGCATTCTTCAATCATCCTGCGATTCCATTCAAGGTTAAAACCGCCGCTTCCACAGGCGGCAAGTTTGATCGCTGGGTCTTTTTTCCTCATCGGTGGCGCAAATCTCTTGACCGCTTCAATATAACCATCCACACCCATGTGCCAGGTCTCGTTATCGATTTCCCAGTATTTCACATTGTATGGTTCGCGGTGGCCGTTTTGTGCTCGAACTTTGCCCCATTGGCTCGTTGCAGGGCCGTTGCAGTATTCGATCCAGTCGAGCACATCCTGCATAAATTCTTCCGGGTCGGGATCACTGTTCCAGTTGCTCGTCCCAATATTCACAACAATTAAAGGTTCGGCCCCGATTCGTTTACACATCCGGATAAATTCGTCCGTGCCGTAGGCGTTGATCTCAAGATCGTCCCAGATTTGCCGCGGATAAATCTTCCTTTTGTCCTGAGGCCCGATGCCGTCCTTCCAGCGATAGGGCGATGCAAAGCACCCGCCCGGCCAGCGTATAATCGGTGGTTTTAAATCCGCAACGGCTTTCAATAAATCGGGACGATAACCGCCGATTCTTTCAGCACTTTGAGACATCAAACTGACCTGGTCCAGCCAAATCCTGCCCTGACCCTTGATACCGATTTGGAGTTTTCCTTCTTTGGAATCCACATCAGGCTTAAAATTCAGTTGATATTTTTTCCATTGTGGATCAGGCTTTGCAAGATCAATCTCAATAATACTCTTATCTCCATCAAGAAATCTGACCACCAATCCATCCGGCGCTTTGCCCCGCACCCACAGCGAGCCCTCATAGGTTTCTCCCTTGCGGAAATTGAACAACTCCTGCTCCAGGCCCGCCTCGCCGGCTTCGGAGACAATCGTCTGTGACCAATCGCTGTTAAGGGGATTCTCTTCGGTCAGGAATGTGCGGCCCCGGCCGTAAAACTGCCAGTGCTTAGCAACGGACTGTTCGGCTTGCAATTCCGGAAGCCCCTCGAAGAGAGTTTTGCCGTCAAGCGACTTAACCTGAATATTCCGATATTTCGCTTTCGTATTCCATGTCCCTACACCCACAGCACCCCGGAGATGCGGATTGTTTCGGTCGGTAAAATCGAGCAGAGTCTTTCCATCCAATGACACTTGAAGATGGGCTCCTTCGCAACGCACCTGAATTTTATACCACTTGCCCGTTTCGACTCTGTTCTGGACCTCCGGCCCGATGGCTCCCCAACCACGGCCCTTGACTCCCTTTTCCAGCGCGCTTCGTACATTGCCCCAGCCGCCAAGGTTATACCAGTAAAAATCTTCGTCGTTCGCCACTCGAAATAAAATCAGAAATCCTTCCGAACCTTCCGTTTTTTGCGCCTCGAAGGTAAATTCGTAATCGCTCCAACTATTGTCTCCAAAGACCAGCCTGACATTATCGGATATTTTCGACTGGACCAGGCAATCATCCTGGATTGTCCATCGCCCCATATTTACGGATTCTTCAAAACTACGATTCCAGACCAGCTCTCCCCATAAACCGCCATTAACGGAATGGTAAATATGCTCTAAGAAATGGCCGTAAATTTTCTCATCGATCCTGCCTTCGACTTTCGACGGATCGACCGAAAGTGAGACGGTCTGCTGAGCATTCACAAACTGTACATTGATTAAAGCAATCAAAATTAGAACAACAGTGAATTTGATTTTGTTGTGTATTCTTTTCATGGTCTAATCTCCTAACTTACTGATCCAACTTTTCACTATTTTTCAGCTTTTCGATGGCAAACTTCGCCACACGGTTGTGGTCGAAGGCCATATCATCCGGCAGATTCTTTATGTCGAACCACTTCGCTTCGGCCGCATCGTCACCGGCTTTAACGCCAGCCTGCCGCTCGTTCGCAATTCCCATAAAGACGATTGTAATCTGCCTGCCCCGCGGGTCCCGGCCGATTGTACCGAACGTATGCATCTGTTCCAAATGAATACCCGTCAAACCCGTCTCTTCGGCCAATTCCCGGACCACGGCGTCCTCCAGCTCTTCATCCATATCCACAAATCCGCCGGGGATTGCCCATCTGCCTTTGTACGGCTCGTTCTTTCGCCTGATAAGCAATAACTCGATTCGGCCGTCCGTATATCTGAAAACCGCCGCATCCACGGTCACCATCGGCCGGGGCCAGTCGTATGTATATTTGCCTTCAATTGCCATTTTAATTCCTTTGCGTGCATTTTAATATGTAATCCGGCTTTTTGCATTCCAATTCTTATTTTTCTAAAGCTGATTGCCTTAAATCGAATCTTTATATAGAATGGCTGGTTTATAACAATTTTAACCCAGCAGAGTAAATATGCCGGATAAGCTTAAAAACATCCTTATAATAAAACCGAGCGCGTTAGGCGACATCGTCCTGGCTTTACCGGCTTTGACGGCGTTGCGAAAGAGCTTTCCCGATGCCAAAATCAGTTGGCTAATCCGCCCGGAGTTCGCACCGCTGCTGGAAAATCATCCCCATCTGGACGAGATTATACCGTTCGACCGCAATCTTCTGGCTAAGGCATTTTTCTCCCGCAGGGCGTTCGGTGCACTTTTCCGGCTTATTCGAAAGCTGCACACTGGTAAATTTGACGTCGTCTTCGATTTTCAGGGCCTTTTCAGGACGGCGATACTTGCACGGGCTACAGGCTGTAAAAAAGTGTACGGGATGTCGGAATCACGCGAAATGGCGCACCTTTTCTACACACAACAAATCGAGCACAATTTCGACAGTATCCACCTTGTCGATTTCTATATAAAGATGGTAAAAGCAGCCGGTGCCGAGAGTCTTGATGCACGTTTCGAACTACCTCCCAGTCCGGCCGATGCCAATTCGGTCAGCAGGATACTGGCAAATCTCGACATCCAGCCGGGCCAGTATATTGTTTTCGTACCCGGTTCTGCCCACGTCGATAAATGCTGGCCGGTAGAACGTTTCGCCGCTTTGGCGGACAAAATCGCGTCGCAATTCGAGATGCCGATAATTGCCATCGGTACGAATTCAGAAGGAACTCTTATCGAAAAAATACAAAACGCTGCTGAAGCTCAAATCACCAGTCTCGCCGGCCGAACTTCACTCAAAGAGCTGGTAGAATTGCTGCGGGCCGCCCGGCTTGTTGTCAGCAACGACACCGGTCCCGGGCATATCGCCGCCGCGTTGGGAACGCCTTTGGTAATGATGTATAGCTGGTCCAATCCGGCCAGAATCGCCCCTTACGGCAGGCCGGAATGTATGATAGCGCGCGAGCCGTACGGCAGGGGACTCAAAATAAAAAGCAAAAATCCAAAACACAACGTCAAAACCATCACCGTCGATGAAGTCTTCCAAAAAGCCCAACAACAACTAAAT
>CAZMZR010000011.1:48153-58371 GCA_964570855.1 uncultured Pirellulales bacterium | reverse complement strand
TTTCAAGGTAGCTTTTTTTATCAACGCCAACCACGCCTGTAACGACTATTATCATATCCAATCCATTCTTATAAAGTGTTAATAAGTCCGAGAGGCTCTACGATATACAATAAATATCCGGTTGGCAAATGAATCTTTGCCTGATTGTTATTGCTAAAACTCGAATAAAGTATTATTAATTACCGGCGCAGGTTATATCATTATCAATTCATGTATGGAAAGGATGGTAAAATGAAAGTAGGGCCTGTCCCTACTAAGCCACATACTAAGCCGAAGATAGTGAACAGCATCCTTTACGATTGGTGACGAGCAATGGACAAGTACATGTTGCGACAGATGGCCGAAGTCAAAGCCAGCATCGACCGGCTTGCGCCAGCTCTCTCGTGGATTCAAAAGCACGCTGAGGCAGCGACCCGGTTCGCCCAACAAATTGAGGCGATGACGGCCCGGTTCTCGTCGCCCTTCGAGAAGTTCGTCTTGCAGGATCGGACGTGGACGTACTCCCAGAAGATGGCAGAGGACCATGCCCGGATGGTTGCTTGGGCCGAACGTGGGCGGAAAGACCACATGTTGATCTCGGTCAGACTCCCCCAACGGGGCTGGTACTTGAGCGGGCAGGAGCCTTGTACGCTCTCTGACAGGCTGGCCAAGGCTGTTCGAGAGGAAGAGTGGGACAAGGTCGATCAGGAGATGATGGAACATCTGCCTCAGTTCGAGGTGGATCCGTTGCGAACGTGGCTGGTGCAGCAGGGTGTTCCCGATTACTGCATCAGCCGCCTGTGCCGGTTCTTGAAGCACCATGACGACGGGAACTACGAGGAGGCAACCTACCTTGGTGTCCCGTTGCTGGATGAGATCGCAAAGCACTTGTACGGCGGGAAGACATTCACCACAAAGAGGGCCAAACGAGGGGGCGGCGACCAGTCGAAGCCCGAACTTGCATTCAAGACGGCCTCCGGGCCGGATTTGGTGAGCTACTGCGAATCCTTTGTCCAGACCTTCGGATCGCTTCAAGAAGATCCCGACAGAACGTCACTGGCTAACGAGGACTACTGGAATCGCCATGCAATCGTTCATGGTTTGATGCAACGGGCGATGGGAGTCAAGGACTCTGCTAAGTGCCTGATGGCAATCAGTTTTCTCTTCTTTGCTCGCAAGGAAAAGGAAATTACAAATGGGAAGGATGAATGAGAGGATAAAGGGGTCATGCCGTGGTTCTGCTGAAAAACCTCTTGTAAAAGGATATAGCAGCGAGTAGGATGCGCTCGTACTTACAATATTTTGGTTGTCGACGACAAATTTTATGACTACCATAGTCGGTGTTATCAGTACAAACCATATAATAATTTGTTATTGGAGAAGATTCTGGGATCCTATAGTATGTTGTTTGACGAAACTCTTTTTATTGGCTCAAGCATACCTAGCAAAGTATGCTGGCCTTTAAAAACTATACTGGAACATTACGCTACCATCCGTGATGCAATTGCGGGTACTCCTCATGTTGAATCTCATGATTTGCCAACACTAGTAGCTAATACTTCACTTATCTATGCTTTTAACACATTCAAGGCAATCAGTCTGTTGCTACACCAGATGTATCATGAGTCTGGAGCTGTTGTTTTGCGACAACTTTGGGAGGTATCATTAAACCTACATTGGATTGGAATAGACCCGGCGACACGAGCAAAGGACTTTTGTGGATTTACTTTAGTAGAGCATCGAAAGTTGATTTGCAAGTCAGGAGATTCAAAGTCATTAAGAGACTTCGATACCGCTACTAAGAAATTTCAGGAACAATATCGCTATGACGATAAGCGAGGACGTAATCGTATTCAGAATAACTTTGCAGCAGCCAATATTCATGACAGGGCTGTTGAATTGGATGAACCATGGATTAGCGAATATAAACTCATCTATGATTTGGCATCAATGCACGCACATGGGGCACCAGGCGCCATATTACATGGTATGTTCCTAGCCCAATATCCAGACTCGGACGAACGTGAAAACGACGCAGCGGCAATAGTGGCAATTCAAGCAATTAGGGTTATTGTCCGGAATGTACAACTGTTAGTTCGCATGAATGTCATCACTGATGCAAGAGCAGTCTTGTCTGCATATGATGCATTTCAAGATACTCTATCAAAGGCTGTGAGTGTTGAAGAAAAACAATAACATCTGGCTGGAGAGGGATGGCGTAAAACGTTGCCTTCCAGCCAAGCCCGTTCGTACAGCAAAAAAAGAGCAAGAATTGCCCTTAGAAGTAATTTCGTCAAGCGGAGCATGTCACCAAGTCATGATGATGAATCGTTACAGGTTTTTCAGCCTTTGCTCTTTGTCGTATTCTTTTAGTGCCGCAATCAATTCTTCCATATCGCCGGTCAGTATTTTATCGAGGTTATAAAGTGACAGATTTATTCGGTGGTCAGTCACTCTGTTTTGTGGGAAATTATATGTTCTTATTTTCTGCGACCTGTCACCCGAACCTATCATGATTTTGCGCTGAGAATCGCGTTCGGCCGTTTTCTGACCCTGATAATGGTCATAAACCCGGCCTCTTAAAATCCGCCATGCCTTCGCCCTGTTCTTATGCTGACTCTTTTCGTCGCGCATATTGACTGTAATTCCCGTTGGGATATGTTCGAGTCTAATAGCGCTGCTGACTTTGTTGACGTTTTGGCCGCCGGGTCCGCCTGCTCTGCTGACATGTTCGATAACATCGTTAGGATTTATTTGAATATCCACCTCTTCCGGTTCGGGAAGGACTGCCACCGTCGCCGCCGAGGTGTGAATCCTGCCCTGCGATTCGGTTTCGGGAACTCTCTGGACGCGGTGGCCGCCTCCTTCATAGCCAAGCTCTGACCATACCCCGGGACCGTTGACGCTGAATACTACCTCGCGAAATCCGCTTTTTTCCGTCGCGCTGAAATCGAGTAATTCAACTTTCCATTTCCGGTCTTCGGCATATTTAATATACATATCATACAAGTCGCGTGCGAATAATGCAGCCTCTTCGCCTCCGGTACCTGCTCGTATTTCCATTATGACCGAATCGATTTCCATATCGTCGGCCATCACGAGAGAGCTTGTAATTTCCTTGAGTAAAGTATCGGCTTTGGTAGTGAGTTGTTGTATTTCTTCTTCTGCCAGTGTCCTGTAATCTTCTTCCGAACTACTATCGACTAATATCTGTTCGGCTTCTTTTATACCGGTCGCGGTTTTTTTGTAATCGCGATATTTTTGAACTATTACTTTGAGCTTGCCCTGTTCTTTGGATAGAGGTATAAACCTGGCGGAATCGCAGGCTATCGCCGGATCGGAAATCTGCTTTTCGATAGTGCAGTAACGGGCTTCGAGTTCTTCGAGCTTGGTAATTAAACTATCGTTATGCTCGGCCATAATTTCAGTTCACCAAACGGACAAAATGACTTTGTAAAGCAATCCTGCTGCTTTCGCAGGAGCTGTTATATTGTATCTCAAAAAATAAAAAGACCATAACCCAATCTTGTGAGGATAGCGGGGTGAATTGTGTAGCCTGGTTAACCGGCTACTTTTGTTGGTCTTTCTTGTCTTTTTTGATGTAACTTTTGCCGTATTTCTTTTGGAATCGTTCGATTCGTCCTGCGGTATCGACATATTTCTGCTTGCCCGTATAGAAAGGATGGCACATAGAACAAATCTCTGCGTGTATTTCTTTTGCTGTGCTGCGAGTCTCGAACGTATTACCGCAACCGCAACGAACAGTTACCTTGTTATACTTTGGATGTACATCTTTTTTCATAATTACAATGCTCCGAAACACCTAAATTGCCACAATATAGCATTAATGTGAGATATTTCAATAGAAATTTTTTGCAAATGTGAAATATGGGCGTTATATTTTTTCTGTTTACAGGTAAAAAAGTAATAGAATCGGGCAAAATATGAAGAGAAAGCTTATTGTTATTGGCGCCGCCGGTCGAATGGGAAGCCGCATTTTACAGTTGGCGGCCGAATCCGGCGAATTCGAGATTCACGCCGCTGTCGATGTTCAGGGCCATCCCGATATTGGTAAGCAAATCAGCCTTGCCGGGGCTTCGGGGCCTGTGAGTATTGTATTATCCGATACCTTTCCGGGCACTGATGTCGATGTTGCGATTGACTTTTCACTGCCTGATGTGGTGGATAAAACTGTCGATTATTGCCTCGATAACAGTGTTGCTCTGGTATCAGGCACTACCGGCCTGAGCGATAAGCAGAAAGGAAAAATCGAGTCCGCCTCAAAGAAGATACCCATATTATACGCAACAAATATGAGTGTCGGAATGAATGTTTTATTCGCCCTGGTCGGGAAAGTGGCTTCGATGCTCGGTCCCGAATATGACATAGAGATAATCGAGCAGCATCATCGTTTCAAAAAAGACGCTCCCAGCGGCAGTGCTCTTACGCTGGCGGAGAATATATGCCGGCGGACGGGCCGGGATTTCCCCGAATCTGTTGTTCACGGCAGATATGGTAAAGATGCCGCAAGAGAGAAGGGGACAATCGGCGTACATGCCGTCCGTGCCGGCGATATCACCGGAGTCCATTCGGTGGTTTTTGGCACGCTTGGCGAAACAGTTACTCTCAATCATTCCGCCAATAGCAGGGACACATTTGTTCGTGGGGCGCTGCGAGCGGCGAAATGGATTGTGGGGAAAGAGCCCGCTTTATACTCTATGGATGATGTTTTAGGTACGAAGGACAAAATATAAATTGTCTTACTTGTTACCTTGGTAGCTCTTGATGGTCTTTAAGAAATCTTTACTTTAACTTCTTAGACTTTTTTTCCTTCTTGGATTTCTTTTCTTTTTTGACTTTTTCTTTTTTGGGTGGTTTTTCCTTCTTGGCCTTTTTCGGCCTGGTTGTTGCGCTGCGTTCACCACCGAGCATAAAGCTCAAACCGGCGCCTAAACATGCTACTACAATAGCTGCCGCGACAATGTACCATATAAAATCCTGAATACCCGCCAGAATCGATGGCATTATACCTCTGAGACCTGCTATTACCACGACTGTTGTATAGATAACAGCCAACAGTGGCAGGAACAGTAAAATTCCGAGGATATTGCTCTGTTTGTCCAGCGCCCGTTCAATCAGGGGTGCCGCGAATGCCGAAACTTCCTGGGTTGGTTGTGGAACGTCAAGTCCTGCTTCCGGGATCATGTGTTCAGGTTCAACCGCCATTGCTTCTGCAGAGTCGGCTTTTGCTTCGCCGGCTTCCTGTCCCTCACCGTCGGCTGTGTAGATTTCGTCGAGTATCCCGCCTAAAGAAGTATCGTCGGCCTGAAGAGAAAGATCCAACAAGCCTGAGCCGCTTCCGAAACTGTCCAGATTTACGTCTTCTTCAATTTCTTCCAGTGGTACTTCAGATGATTTCTCGGGTGTAATGACAGTGTCGGCCATTGTGTCGTCTGTAATTTCGTAATCACGGTCGGTTTGACCGAGGACACTGGTTCCCTGACCGGTGAGAGCCGTATCGGCGTCTGTCAGATCGCTGGAGATAGCAGGAGCGCCTGTTTCAGGGGCCAGCAGGATTTCATCTAAATCTATATCTTCTTCCGGAGTAGCTGGGGCCTGAGGCTCCGGAACTTCCAATTCCGGTATTTCTTCAGGCTCAGGACTTTCCAGAGATGAGGTTCCTTCAAGCTCAGGACTCTCCGGAGATGGAGTTTCCGACGGTGGTTCTTCAGGTTCCGGTTCCGAAATTTCCTTGGGTTCGGCAACCATATCCGATATTAAAGCTTCGACTTCTTCAACTTTAAACAGTAAATTCGGACCGTCACGAAACTCACGTAACTTGCCTTCCTTGACTATCTGCTTCAGTTCCTCCGGGGTAATATCGAGTTTCTCGGCGGCTTCCTCTAATGAATAGAACATTCCGGCCATATTCACCATTCTCCTACAAGCTAACGACTTGATTCAAAGGCCATTGAGCTTTCTAAAAAAGATAATTAATAATATGTATTTTAACTTAACCCCGCTAAATATGCAACCTTTTTTTGGTCATTAACCGTTTAATGGTGTAAAATAGGGTCGAAAAGCCCGGCTACAAGTCAATTCTGTGTTGGTATTAAGTGAAAATTTACACGAATTACTGTTGGAATCTACCTGTACGTCGATGAAAGAAAACAAATGAATTGTATTTTTTTATATATTGCAACCATGGAAAGGCGACCAACCTTTGAAGACTGAAGTTGATGGGCCGATAATATATGCCACGGTTGAATCAGGTGCAGACTATACGTAAACTTCGTTGGCGACCTGTTCTCCGGGCCTAAAAGGCAAAGGCTCGAAGAACTGAACTGCAATACGTCGTAAAAAGCTGTTTACCTGGTCCACTCGGCAAACATGACCTGATCGGGTGAAATTTGCCATGTCGAACGAATCGTCCCGGCCGTATTGCGGAACACTGAAACGTGCCGTTATATACTGGCCCAGGTGAGGACAGCCTTCGTCCGCATAACATGTAAAGGCCGCTGCTTTGCTGGAAACATCAACCATCTGTCCCTGTGAGAGGGCATGATTGGGATTTTCAGTAAACCAGATTGGCCAAAAGTAACGTAGTCTTTGTTCTGTTCTTCGGTCGCTGTTTTGTTCCATTTTATTACCTCAAAGCCCCCCAGTACTTAATTCTTACATTTGCGAATCGTCAAATATGCCGGGTGACTTTACGAGCGACCGCCGGGAAAATCGAAGTGTATTGTATTGATAGGACCGGTTTTGAAGTTTTACGGCTTTTCTTTGTGGGAAGAAGGACTCGTTTTTTTTTTGCGAATTTTTTTCTCTCGGCGATTATATTCCTATAATCCGGTGTGATGTTATTAAAAAGTGTTTGATTAAGTTGTTGATTTAGTCTTAAAATAAGCGAATAACAGATTGCCTGAAAACTGCACGAAAATTCGGGAACCTAACATGTTAGTGATGATCTGAGCGTTGGGAATGTGGCGCCGGAGAATTCGCCCGAATAAATCATATCTTTGTATATAATATTTATTACAAGGGCCGGGCTTGTTCCTTCGACACTTCGGCTTAGCTCAGTGCAGGCTTTGCTCGGGATAGATTGGCTCGACTTTTTTTATTCGCTTTAGCTCCAAAAAGATTAAAATCTGGAAAATCCCGGAATTCGTTTGAACTTCTTCAATTATTTTGCATCTATAATTATGTGTTCGGAATTGATTTCGGGTATTTATGGATTCTGAAAAACAACTGGAAAATATTGTTATTCGTTGCAGGAGTGGTGACAGAGAGGCTTTTGAGGAGCTTTTCGAGTTATATCAGTCTCGACTGAAATATTATATAAGGCGATTAGACAACTCAAATGCCGAGACAGAAGATATCTTACAGGATATCTGGATAACGGTTTTTCGCAAAATCCACAGGCTCAAAGAAAATCAGTCTTTTCCCATCTGGCTGTACCGTATCGCAAGAAATAAAGTTTACGGCAGGTTCAGACGCAGCGAGAAATTTGTAGAACTGCCCGAAGATAAAAATCACCCGCAGTGTAGTGACGAAGATAACGAATTTTCCGCCGAAGATGCCGAACGATTGCATAAAGCTCTGAATAAAATCCAGCCGTATCACAGGGAAGTCCTGACGCTCTCTTTTATCGAGCAGATGTCCTACCAGGCAATAGCCGAGGTAGTCGGATGCAGTATAGGCACCGTCAGGTCACGAATATTTTACGCAAAACAATCTCTTCGAAAAGAAATGGAGAGTAACGATGGAAAACTATAAAAAATTATCTGAGGAACTCTTAAAAATAGACGGCATAGATCCCGCGAGCGTCTCGAATACTGAACGCGCTATGTTTAAGGCAATGCTTGATAAAGAAATGAAACATTTTAACCGCCTCTCCTGGCTTAGTGTAAGTCTGTTGTGGATTTTTTTTATAGCCCTGCTTGGTTTGTGCCTGTCCGAGCGAGCTCTTGAAGTACTGCATATTCCTTTCGTTATTGCATGGGCGATTGTGATTATAGGAATGTATGTTATACTTATTTTTTTATGGCCGAATCATTTCAGGAAAATCAAAGCAAGCGGCAAAAAAGTTCAACGGCTTCGTTTCATAGTTCATGGTAAGTATAGAGGCTTTCCCCTTGTCGGCAAAAAAGATGGAAAGATATATATCGACTGGCTCAGCATTATATTACTTGTCATAGCGCTCTGGTTGATAATCTCACTTGGGAGTGCGGGAGTTTATTATCTTCTCTGCCGACGCTGGGTGTTTTCTACGGCATCCGGGTCTGCGTTTCATATTTTCTTTATGACGATTATGAGCCTTGCATTTGTGATGCCCTTGTTATACCGTGGGCTAAAAGCACCACTGGAAGAATTAACAGAGATAAAAGCTGAGAACTACAGTTGCAGCAGAAGAAAATTTTCAATAATAACTGTAGCGGTGATAATTATTGCAGCGGTTCTTTCAATAAGTCTTTGGGATAAATCAATCCCGACTGCTTATGCAATCGAGCAAACCATCGAAGCAATGCGAAAGGTAACTACTGTTCATTGTTTCGGAAAAACATTTACAGAAGAACAGATTGAAATGTGGATCGAAGTAAATCCGGAAACAGGAGAAAATGAGAAATTCTATTTAGATAGTCCCGAAGCAACGGCAGTGGCAACAAAAAATGAATCTTATATGTATCAGAAACCAATAAATGTGGTTATCCATACAAAAATTGGTATAAGTACTGATGTTCGCTTTGGTCGGGTCATAGAAGATATGATAGATGTTTCTAATTCAAATAGTAAAGCCAAACTTAAGATTAGTGAAATCGATGGCGAAAAGCCAGTTATTCTTTTGGTTGTAGAAACTGATGAAATGATATTAGAGTGTAAGGTTGACCCAGACACAAAACTGCCGATGTCTATGCATTATAAGCCAAAAAAAGAGCCGCTACCTGGGGCGCTTGGTCAAAGTATTGATGAAATATATTATAATGAGCCATTGCCTGAAGGAATTTTTGAGTTTGAAATCCCGGAAGGAGCACAAGTAAGAGAGCAGTAAAAAAGAGAACATATCGGAAAATCAATATAGCCTCCGGCGTAAATCCGGGGGCTCTTTTTATTTATTGAGTGAATTTACGAGTTTTGTAAATTCATTTCCGCGGTGCTCGTAGTTCTCGAACATATCATAGCTGGCGCATGCGGGACTTAATAAAACAACATCGCCGGGATTTGCGATTTTGTCTGCCGTTTTCACGGCTTCGGCGAGAGAATTGGCAAGCTCAATTTTCGTCTCTCGTCTTTCGTCTCTCGTCTCTCGTTTGTTTTCAGCGTTAGAAATCGCATCAGCGATTAAAGGGGCGGTTTGGCCTATCAGGATGGCGGCCCTGGCTTTTTCGGAAATCATTCTGCCGAATTCATCGAAGGGCAGATTCTTATCATATCCACCGGCTATGATAATTATCGGTTCCTCGAAAGCCTCCAGAGCGGTAATGGCGCCGTCCGGCGTGGTAGCTTTCGAATCGTTGTACCAGCGGACGCCGTTGATCTCTTCGGCCAGTTCGAGCCGATGCGGCAGTGCCTTGAATTCGGGCAATGAATTTATGATACTTTCATCGTCAATTTCAAAATATTTAGCGATAGACAATGCTGCGGCGAGATTTGAAAGGTTGGCTCGGCCGGGCAAAGGAAAAACGCTGCGTATCTTTTCGCTTACGTCTTTTGTTGAAAATTTAAGGCATATTCGGCCGGGATTATTTACATATTTTTCGAACCATTCGGCGGCGATTTTGTCCTCGGCGTTGAATATGGAAACGGCGGGGTGAGCATCATCCGGTTTTTGATATTTGAAAATATTTTCCTTTGCGCTGCAATATTTATCGAATGTTCCGTAACGATCGAGATGATTCGGCGTCAGATTTGTCAGAAGGGCGATTTCAGGGGCTTTGTGAATTTCCGCCAGTTGCTCAATCTGGAAACTCGACAGCTCCAGCACAACTAAATCTTCAGAGCCGATTTGGTCTAAAATGGTTAGCAGAGGCTGGTTGCCGATGTTGCCGCTGAGCCAGACGCGTTTGTTGTTCGTATTTTGTCCCTCGTTACTCGTATTTCGCAGTAAATGTGCGGTCAGGGCGGTTGTTGTGCTCTTGCCGTTGGCTCCGGTTATGCCTATTATCCGTACCGGGCATAATTCGAAAAAGATGTTTATCTGCGAAGTGATAAATCTGTTCGCTCGACGGGCGATTTCGAGAA
>CAZMZR010000011.1:0-48053 GCA_964570855.1 uncultured Pirellulales bacterium | reverse complement strand
AAGATGTTTATCTGCGAAGTGATAAATCTGTTCGCTCGACGGGCGATTTCGAGAAACTCGTTATCGCCGGGTACGGCGGGGTTTGCTATAATGATGTCGGCTTTTTCAAAATCAGCAGGATCGTGTCGGCCAAGGTGGTATTCTATGCCGGGATATTTCTTGAGCTTTTCTATAGAATCGCTTAGCTTTTGCCGGCTTGCCGAATCTGTGATAATGACTTTTGCACCGGCTTTTACGGCAAACCTGGTGACATCGGTTCCGCCGCCAAATCGACCCAGACCCATTACTAAAACTCTTTTACCGGTAAAGTCGTATTTTCGGTTTGGCATGTAGTTTAGTTTTCATTTTGCTGTCTGTATGTCTTTGCGCCCGGTTAGTTTGAGTCTTCGAGTGTTTTTTCCAGCTCGGGTTTGATATCAAGGTTCATGTTTGCGGCGCGAAGAATTCCGTTTTTATCGATGATGATCGAATAGGGAAGCGGTTTATTTATAATATAGGAGTTTTTCTTTAGGTCGAGCCACCCGTGACGCAGTTGATCCCATTTATATTTATCGACTGTCTGTTCCCAAATAGCACGGTCAAAATCGACACAGAGTTCGATGAATACGATATCATTACGTTCGGAAAATTGAGAAGCGAGCGAGTTCAGCTCGGGAACGGTTTTTTTGCATGACTGGCACCAGGTTGCCCAAAAATCCACAACGACGGTTTTTCCAATGAAGTCCGATAGTTTTCCGCTGTCACCATCTTTCCAGTCTATAATAAGCTCCGGGACGGGCTCGCCGATTTCAAGGGAGAAAGTTAACGAGCCCAATACGAGATCAAGTGAAATGGTTGCGTTTTCATTCATTGATTCTTTGGGCAGAAGGATACCGGAGTAATCGCAATTTATTATATAGGTAGTATTGGGACGAACGCCGATGAACTCGAATTTTCCATTTGGATCTGTTGTTATTTTGGGGTAATACAAAACCAATATCTGTTCCTTCTTCTCGTAAATATATGGAGTTAACTCCACTATTGTATCAGGTAGAGGTTTAATATTATTATCATAGAGCGTACCTCGAATTGTAATATCATTTTCTTCAACCGTTGTATCAATTTCCGGGTAGATGGCGTTGACGTGGTTGTTGGTATTGTTCTTGATTTCAATTAAGCGCTCATCAAATATAAATGGATTTCTTTCTTTAAGGTATTGATTGTGATTGGAAACTATAACCGAAAGCTGGTAAGTTCCTGCAGCTAAACCCTCTACTTTTACAGTGCAAGGCTCGTTGATTGTTTCATTGATTCCCCATGATAGATAAGTTTCTTTGCCCTTACTGATTGTCTTAATCAGTAAAAGGAAGTTTGCGGGAAAGGTATTAATATTTTCCGGAGGAGCGGGCAGGGTGTATTCGAGTGTTGAAGGCAAACCGGGAGAGAAAGCAACTTCAAGGTCCTTAGTGACTGTAAATGGTTCTGAGCAGTATCCGAATAATTTTTTGTCCTCAGTAATCCAACCGATTACATATGTGTTCCCAAGCCTCAGGGGGCCAATCCATGTATTGTCATCGATTTGTTTAATATCAAACGATAAACCAAATCTTTCAAACAATGCGGAAGCTGTGTCATTCGCCGGTACGACTTTCGGTGTGCCCGGCAGGGTCTTCCCAGTTAGCCTGTATGTTACTAATGTCATCGTATTAGGATCGATTTCAAAGTCGAAGTCATCTTGTGTGATAGATGTTATTTTAGGTTTCGGCGAACAGCCGAACGAGATGATAAAAATAAATATCAGATAGAAAAATATCCTCAGATTCATTCTGCTAATACCTCCAGAGTATTATGTATAAAACAGCTTTTTTGAGTAAACCGTAATCTTTCATTAGCATAATTTTGTTGACTGTAAAGCATTATTATAAAAGATCTAATAATAAACGACAAGGAAATTCATGTTTTGGACGAGTTTTCCATCTACAGTTCGTAATAAATATGAGATTAATATACCGGCTTGTAACCCTGGTAGAGGCGTGCAACACCGAATGTCAGCGATGTTGCGTGAACATTAGAGAAACCGGCCCTTAACATTAAGGATAAAAAGATTTTCTCACTGTCGAAGTTCTCGATACTTGTACTAAGGTATTTATAAGCGTGATTGTCACCTGAGATTAGACGACCGATAAGTGGTACGAATCGGCGTAAGTATAAAAGATAGCAACCTCTGATAACTCTGTTATTTGGAATGGAAAACTCCAGTAACAATGCCGTTCCGCCGGGTTGCAGAAGGCGGTATATTTCACTGAGCATCTTGAGTGAATCCGCAGTATTTCTGATACCGAAGCTCATAGTAACAACATCGAAGGTCTCATCGTCGAATGGGCATGAAGAAGCATCGGCGTGAATCAGACTGGAACGGTCGGTGAGATGATGCTTAATAATTCTCCTGCGGCATAGAGCCAACATATTTTCAGAAATGTCCAGACCCGTTACTTCCACGATATTGAGATTTCTGTAAAGCAGCGAAATTAACACTTCGCCTGTGCCGGTGGCCATGTCGAGGACTCGCAGTTTGTGTACTTTGTCAATACAATCAATAAGTTTCCTGCGCCAGAAAAAATCCTGCCCGAAGGATAATAAATGGTTCAGGATATTATACGTATGCGCAATGCTGTCGAACATTTGCCCGACAGAATTTGTAGCCGGGACCGGTGGTTGTATCGATACAGGTTCTAAGCCGGCCATATTAACATGAAGGATTTCGTATTTTGATAATTTACAACCGGTGAGCACATTAAGGTTGTCATGTTAACTCAAAGTTTGGTTTGCATCGCCGTCGCCAGATCGATCTTTGTATCTATCACCGCCTGCTCGATACATCTTTTCCAATCGTCACCGAACTGGTTTTTATATTTCGGCTTTTCATAAGCATAAATTATAGAGCGTGAGGCATTGATCAAAGCACCGGTGCCGTCGGGTTTGCAGAATCTGACACAATCGGCGGCGGAAGCTCCCTGCGAGCCGTAACCCGGTACGAGAAACCATACTTTTTCATAGTTGCGGCGTAATGCACTTGTCACATCGGGTGCGGTACCGCCGACCACCATTCCCACATTACTGTAGCCATATTTGCCTATTCGCTCAGGTTTGTTGGCGATTTGGTTAACGATTTCGGCGATTCTCTCGTACACGGCCTTGCCTTCGGCGTCAGTGACATCCTGGATGGCTGCGGCGGAAGGGTTGCTGGTTCTGACCAAAACAAAAACTCCTTTGCCCTGTTGGGTGGCCACGTCGGCGAAAGGTTCAATGCCATCGGCTCCGGTATAACCGTTGATTGTTATAGCATCCGGGGCAAGGGTGTCCTCGAGACCGGCCAGTTCCGGGTTTTGCAGGTGGGCGGTTGCATAAACGGCCGCTGTATGACCTATGTCACCGCGTTTTACATCACCGATGATCTCCAGCCCCAAATCTTCCGCTTCAGAAATCAAATTATAGTAAGTCTCCAGACCCTCCCAGAGATATTTTTCAAAAAATGCAATGTTTATCTTTACCGCCGGTACCATCGGAGCAACAATTCGCATAACCTGTGTACAAAAATCGAAAATAGCGTCAACCGCGGCGTCGGCGTCGAACTCATCATTCATCTGGCGATGATTTCTTATTACTTCCGGCAGCCTGTTGTAAACAGGGTCCAAACCTACAACCAGGCAGGTTTTTTTAGTTTTTACAGCTTCACAGAGACGATCAGCAAAATGATCTGACATATTATGATTCCTTATATTAGAAAAAGACTTTTTAGCAAACAATGAAATTACTATAATAACTTGTATGATATCGAGCAAGAAAGAAATGCCGACTATGGGTACAGATTTTAAAAATTGCAAAAAATCGAGAATAAAAAAGCTGATTTTTTGGTTAATCATCGATTTTATTGTATTAGTTACGGTTCTTGGTTTGTTGAAATATAGACCCGGTCGATATAATCCTGTTGTTCTCGAACCCGACGGTTACGAGCGTGAGCAGGTGAGTAAATACTGGACGCATGAATTGCTTCCTAAAATCCATAACGATTCACAACTCGGTAAACCATTTGACGTGGTTATTACACAGGAAGGTGTAAATGATATAATATCTCGGGCGAACTGGCCGGTGCAATCCGAAGGTATCATGTTTTATTCACCGGCGGCTATTTTTGTTCCGGGTGCCGTGGTGTTGATGGGGACCGCAGATGTCAGAGGTGTGGAATTTATTATAACGATTGAACTGGTTCCAGAGTTTGATGAAGCCGGATTTGTGAATCTGCAGGTTACCAAGATGAAAATCGGCGCTATGAATATCACTCCCATTGCCAAGGCGGCTGCTAAAAAGATGTATACTCAGAAACTCGCGGATTTTTCTGTAGATACTCAGGATTTTCGGACAAAAATCGTTGGTTCATTGCTCAATGACGAACCTTTTGAACCCGTTTTTTATATTGGTGGTAATAGAGTGCGGGTGGAGAACATAGATATCGAGCAAGAAAGATTGGTAGTGCATCTGGCCCCATTGACAAAGCAGCGTTTATAGTACACTCGCAGTCATTATGCCGAATCAAATGATCTCAAGATTAATCCGGAGTCTGGTTCGTATCTAATTTTAAGGATCATTCCTGTTCTTCTTATGATTTGGAACTACAGCATTTATTGACTCTGCCGGCCCAATTATCCACAAAATTTCGTGAATCATGAGAAAGTCACTATAAGGTCACCGTGTAAGGAAAAGGGGATTTTGGCACAAGAAACCCTTTTTTATTAGGACTTTATATGTTTAAGACCATTTTATTTTGATAGTATCAGTGCTCTGGGCGAAAAAATATATAAAATCAATAAAAAAATCATTGCTCTTAACGGATTTGACGATTATTATAATAAATTCGCCTGTAAGGGTTTATATAAAGAGCTACCATAGTTGAACTTTGAATTGATAGGTATTTACCATGCTAATAACAGGATTGGTTAATAGTGCAAAGTAAACGAACAATGGGTTTTTGCAGCTATGTTTTTGTGCGAATGGTGGCTTGGGAATCGGTGTTTTTGCTTCAATGGCAGGAAACGAATGAGGTTTTTAGTCGGGTTCGCATATTGCAGAATCAAATGCGAAATGGGTTCCCATATCGGAGGCAGATGATGTAGTGTAAAAGGAACTACAACCTCTGTTCGTTTTGGCCTGTTAGGGAGTTTATGGTTTACGGGCTCCCCTTTGAAGTGGAAACCTGAGAGGTTTCCTTTTTTTTTATTGGGCATCGATTTTAATTGAGCTGAATTCTAATCGGAAAGAGATAGGAACGATGAACCAGGAATTGCTAAGAATCGTGGAGAACATTGCTCGCGATAAAAACATCGACAAGGAACTGATATTTCTGGACCTTGAAGAAGCTATGGTTTCAGCGGCCAGAAAGCATTTCGGTGAACCGGAAAGCAATATAGTGGTTAATATCGACCGTAACAACGGTCAAATTGTCGCCTTCAAGGACGATGTTCAGATAGATATCAAACGACTCGGCCGAATTCCCGCTCAGACAGCCAAGCAGGTTATCATTCAGAAAATTCGGGCCGGTGAAAGAGATAGTATATATGCTGAATTCATTCAACGAAAAGGAGAGATCATAAGCGGCGCCGTCGTGCGATATGAAAGCGGGACATTGATTGTCAATCTGGATCGCTGGACAGAAGGTTTCATGCCGAGAAGCGAGCAGATAATGGGTCAGACACATCGGGCCGGGGAGAGAATCAGATGTCTGATTCTTGATGTGAAAGAGACCTCAAATCAGGTCAAAATTATTCTCTCGCGCACGCATCCTGATTTTATCCGTCGATTGTTCGAGTTAGAGGTGCCTGAGATTAACGAGAAAATTATTGAAATAAGGGCTTTGGCGCGAGAGGCGGGGTACAGGACCAAAGTCGCCGTGGTCTCAATGGATGACAAAGTGGATCCTGTCGGTGCTTGTGTGGGCGTACGGGGCAGTAGGATAAAAAACATTGTTGATGAGCTTGGTGGAGAGAAAATTGATATTGTTCGCTGGAACGAATCGTCTCAGGTGCTCGTTTCAAATGCGTTGATGCCCGCGAAAGTCAGTGAAATTGCCTTATGTTTTGAATTGGGGCGGGCAACGGTGGTTGTAGATGAGGACCAGCTCAGTCTGGCGATTGGTAAACACGGGCAAAATGTTCGGTTGGCTGCCAGACTAACTAACTGGGATATCGATATACTAACACCGGATGAATATAATCAGGGGATCGAACGATTGACAACCTGCGTTAAGACAGTAGGAGACGCTGATGATACTATGGTTGACAAGCTTATAGCATTAGGTGTGATATCCGTTCCCGATCTGGATGATGTGGGAGTTGAGCCATTAATTAATGAGCTTAAGATAGACGCGGACCTGGCCGAGAGGCTCATTAAAGCAGCGGCTGGGGAGGCAAGACGTCTTGCGGACGAATCTAAACAGAAAGAAGCGGAGAAGCAACTGGCTCAACAGGCAAAGGTAAGCGATAATGAAAAATAGGCTTTTTATGGATATTCAGGGGTTTCTATCTTTCGATGAACCTGTTATACGAGTGGAGTCCTGAATCATATCCAAAAATATATATGAGTACTGATGATGGATTAGATTGGAGAATTGTTTGGCTACTACAAGAATTTACATTTTAGCCAAGGAACTCGGAGTAAAAAGCTCTGCTGTTGTAAGAAAGTGCCAGGATGAAGATCTGGACGTAAAGAACCATATGTCGGTTATATCGGCTGGTTTGGCGGCAACTATCCGGGAGTGGTTTAGTGAGGGAGAAAATATAACCACCATTGAAACCTCTGGTAAGGTGGATTTGGATAAGGTTCGAATCAAGAAGAAGAAAACGAAGAAAAAATCACCCACTGAAAAGGTCATAGCTCAAAAGACTGAAGATGCAGAGACCAAAGCCGAGCACGCCGATGCAATAACTGCCGAAACTACTATAGCTGAAGCTGAACAAGAGCAACAAGCTACTGCAGTATCTATTGAGGAGCCGCCAGGCACAGAAAAAAAGGAAGGCAAAGAGCCTGTCCAACCGGAGCCGGAGCCGGAACCGGAACCAATAGTACCTGCGGGTCCAATTCTCGAAAAGCCGGCACCTGCTCGCTTAAGTGGACCTCAGGTTGTTAGGGTCGAAGCACCTGAACCGGCACGCCGTCGTCCAAAGCCCAGGACGAGAGTTCGGTATGATGCACCGGTTACCGAACCTTTGATGTACAGTCAGAATAAGCAGGAAGATATGAAGTTTGCTTCGCCTGCGGAAAAGAAACAGTCGCCAAAACGACATAAGGAGCGGACACACGGACGAAGACGGGAAGAATCGAACCTGGACGCAATAAAAAAGTCCAAAGTCAGCAGCAAATGGCGACAAAGAGATATTGAGGAAAGAAAAGCCCGGCTGGATGCCGCTGCCGGCGAGGGTTTACGTTCAAGACCGGTGCGTAAAATTGCTGCTAAATCCAAGCTTAGAGTCAGTGCTCTGGTTCGGCCGTTAAAAGCCGTTGTTAGTGAGCCGATTATTGTAAAAGATTTATCAGCGGCTCTTGCGGTCAAATCAACGGATATTATTGGAAAACTAATGCAGCAAGGTGTAATGGCTACAGCTAATCAGGTAATAAGCAACGATGTCGCGGAACTGATTGCTTTGGAGTTTGAAACCGAGCTGGTTGTAGAATATAAAAATACTCTGGAGGAAGAGATACAAGAAGAATTTGAACAACGAGAGCGTAAAAAACTGGAAAAACGTGGTGTAGTTGCCGCAATGCTCGGACACGTTGACCATGGCAAGACAAGCCTGCTTGATAAAATCAGATCCACACATATAGCAGAGGGTGAGGCCGGGGGGATTACGCAGCATATCGGGGCATCTGAAGTTGTCTGGGACGATAAGAAAGTAACTTTTCTCGATACTCCCGGGCACGAGGCTTTTACAGCTATGCGTGCCAGAGGTGCCAATATGACCGATGTTGTGGTGCTGGTGGTAGCTGCAGACGATGGAGTAATGCCGCAGACCATAGAAGCGATAGCCCACAGCAAAGCAGCAAACGTACCAATTATAGTCGCACTGAACAAAATAGATTTACCCGGCTGCGATATAAACCGTATCTACGCTCAATTTTCAGAGCACGACCTGACACCTGCAGAATGGGGTGGTCAGACCGAAGTAGTTAAAACAAGCGCTACGACCGGTGAGGGTATAAATGATTTACTTGAATCTCTTGACTATGTAGCTGAATTACTTGAACTAAAAGCCGATAATACGATCCCCGCGACAGGATGGGTTATTGAAGCGAGTATGTCGGCAAAACGCGGCCCGGTGGCGACCCTGTTGGTCAAGGAAGGTATAATACAAAAAGGGGATATAATATTGGCCGGCAGCACTTTCGGCAGAGTGAAAATGCTGAAAAACAGCTACGGTAAGAATATAAAGGCGGCTACAAGCTCTATGCCTGTGGAGATAATCGGCCTGAACGATATCCCTCAGGCAGGCGATAAATTTTATTGTCTGGATGATATTAACAGGGCCAAGTTGGCCGCCGAGGAAAAGCAGGTACGCAGCAGAGAGCATTCTCTGGCTGAAAGAACTCAGGTGACCCTGGATAATTTATTCAGCCAGATTGAAGCGGGCAAAACGGAAACACTTAATCTTATCATCCGGGCTGACGTTCAGGGCTCAGTCGATGTTTTAAGGAAATACCTGACTGATTTAAGCACTCCGGAAGTGAAAATAAATATTCTGCATTCAGCTCCGGGTGGAATTACCGAGGGTGATGTTGTACTTGCCGAGGCATCGAATGCTATAATTATAGGCTTTAATGTTGTTAGCGAGGAGCACGCCGCTAAAATCGCTGAAGCCGGAGGCGTTGAGATAAGGCTTTACAATATTATATATCGTATCACCGAAGATTTACAGAAATCCATGGTTGGTCTGCTCAAACCGGAAGAACAGGAAAATAGTCTTGGCAGAGCGGTTGTAAGGACTATTTTCAAAATTTCTCGAATCGGCACAATAGCCGGTTGTTATGTCAGCAGCGGAGTCGTAACCAAGAATGCCAGGGTGCGATTGATACGCGACAATATTGTGCTTAAAGATAACTTGAGTATAGATACGCTAAAGCATTTCAAGAATGATGCCCGCGAAGTAAAGACGGGCCTCGAATGCGGCATTAAGATAGCGGGATTCGACGATATTAAGGGCGATGATGTTCTTGAGTTCTATGAAATCGTTAAAATAGCCAGAACGCTTTGAACCGGCTATTGATTATTATATAAAATAAAACAAAAACTGTACGCTGCATAAAAATGGCAACTCGAAGGCAGGAAAAGGTAGCTCGCATAGTAAGGGAAGCGGTTAGTGAAGCTATCTCAAACCATCTTAACGACCCACGTATTGAAGGGCTCGTGAGCGTTACGAGGGTCGAAATGGCAACTGATCTGCGAAGTGCTAATGTATATATTAGCATCTTTGGTAAGGACCAGACAAGCCAGAATAAGACTTTCACTGCAATAACACATGCGAAAAGCAGAATACAATCTATGCTTGCCGACGGCATGCAGAGTAAGTTTTGCCCTGTTTTACATTTTCATATGGATGATAAATTCAAAAAGACGCTTGACATACTCAAATTAATAGACCAGACATCCAGTGAGCGTAAAAAGAACATAATAGACGACCAGATGCATGAATATTAAAATATTTGAACGATTGACTCGTCGAACGCTGAAATGCCGAGTCTTTTCCGGTTGACCTATCCAGGCAGAGGCTGATATGAAGAATAGTAAAGAGTATTCGAAGAAGATACAGAGTTTGTATCGCTCATTAAAGCATCAATATCCAAAAGCTCAGGAAATCAGCTACGAAACGGTGATGGATGCTATTGTCTTTGCTGTTATCAGCGAAAAAATGAGTGATAAAGCAACAGAATCTGCTATTAAGAAATTCCCCGAATATTTCATTGATTTAAACGATTTACGCGTTTCGCGGACGGAAGAAATTATTGAAGTGCTGGGTGAGAATACACCACAGACAAGGGAGATAGCTTCGAGAATCAGTAAGATTCTTCAGGCTATTTACAACGACTATCATAGAGTTAATCTTGAGGCATTGAAGAAACTCGGCAAACGTCCGGCCCGGCAAATCCTTGAGAAGATCGATGGCATCAGCCGTTTCGTCATCGATTACTGTATGCTCACATCTCTGCACGGCCATGCTGTACCACTTACGGAAAATATAGTCAATTATCTTAAGATAAATGATTTGGTTGATGGTGATGCCGACGAGCAGCAGATTTCCGGCTTTTTGACAAAGCAAATTCCGGCGAAAAACGGATATGAGTTTTATGCACTTCTCAGGCATGAAAGTGAAACAGCTAAAAGCAGGAAGAAGACCAAAACCAGGATTAAAACTAAAACAGAAAAGAAAAAAACAACCAGGACTAAGAAGAAGGCAAAAAAATAAAATCAGGAAATTATATTAAAAGTGTATTAAACAAAACGATGGCAGAAGAAATATTAAAATTAGGCATTCCCGCGGGTAGTCTGCAAAAGGCAACCGTAGAGCTTTTTGGTAAATCCGGTTTTAACATCGCCGATTCTGAAAGAAGTTATTTACCTCGTATTGACGACAGCCAAATTCAGCTTATTATGCTGCGGGCTCAGGAAATGAGCAGGTATGTTGAAGATGGTGTCCTCGATGCGGGCATTACCGGCTATGACTGGATAATGGAAAACGGTTCGGATATAAAGGAAATCTGCGAACTTGCATACAGCAAAGCGACAAGCAAGCCTGCCAGATGGGTATTGGCCGTTCCTGATGAATCGAAGGTCAGGAAAGTGGAGGACCTGGCCGGTGGTATAATCGCTACCGAGCTGGTTAACGTGACAAAGAAATACTTCGCAGATAAGAATATCAATGTAAAGGTGGAATTTAGCTGGGGAGCTACGGAGGTGAAAGCTCGTTTGGTGGATGCCATCGTGGAACTTACCGAGACAGGTTCGTCGCTGCAGGCGAATAATCTGCGGATAATAGATACGGTAATAAGCTCTACTACAAGGTTTATCGCCAATAAGCAGGCCTGGAGTAATAAGTTCAAGAGGGAGAAAATGGAAAATATCTCCATATTACTCAACGCGGCAATCGAAGCTCGCAGCAAAGTCGGATTAAAGATGAACATAAAAAAGAAAGATCTGGATTCGATACTGGAAGTATTGCCTTCGGAGAAAAGCCCTACAATTTCCTCTCTGGCGGATCCGGAGTATATAGCTATAGAAGTGATTATTGAGGGTAAAATCGAGCGTACTTTGGTCCCGGCTCTCAAGAGAGCAGGAGCATCAGGCGTAATCACCTACCCTCTCAATAAGGTTATCCACTAATAATACATACAATACAAGCTACAGTTTTCTTGCTATCTATATCAAATCCGATATACTTATTCAGAAGCATATTTTGATTTCCGGAATTAGTATCTATGGTCAAGAATATCGCAATTTTGGGTTCGACCGGGTCGATCGGCAAAAATGCGTTGCGTGTAATCGATGCTCTCGGGCCCCGGTACCAAATCAGTGCGCTCAGCGCTCATAGCAATGTACGGCTTTTGGCTGAACAGGCCATGCAGTACAAGCCCAAAGTTATCGCTGTTACAAATCCTGACTATGACAAAGAGCTAAGAGAGTTGATCGGCGATTCGGATATCGAGATAATCGCCGGACCGGACGGATTGATTGAAATTGCACGGCTTGAAGAGGTTGATATTGTTCTTACTGCTGTTGTCGGATCAGCCGGGTTGCCTGCGGTTCTTGCCGCCGCCAGAAGCGGCAAGCAGCTTGCCATCGCGAATAAGGAGCCGCTTGTTATTGCAGGTGAGCTTTTAATGAAAGAGGCTAAGGATAACGGTAGTACGGTCCTGCCCGTGGACAGTGAACATTCGGCGATTTTCCAGGCAATGCAGTCAGGCAGTCGCGAGGAAGTTAGTAAAATTATCCTGACTGCTTCGGGTGGTCCCTTTAGGCGGGCCTCTATCGAAGATATAAAAAACGTATCGCTGGAACAGGCTCTCTCGCATCCTGTGTGGGATATGGGACCGAAAATCACTATTGACTCGGCTACCATGATGAACAAGGCATTTGAGGTTATCGAGGCTCGCTGGCTTTTTGATATGCCGGCTGAAAAGATCGATGTTTTGATTCACCCTGAGTCGATTGTGCACTCTCTTGTCGAATTTGTGGATGGCTCGGTGATAGCACAGCTCGGTGAGCCGGATATGTGTCTTCCGATTCAATATGCTTTAACCTATCCTGACCGTGTTGCGGGAATCACCAGGCCTTTGTGGCTTGATAAAATAGGTAGTCTTACGTTTGAGAAACCTAATCTGGAAGTGTTTCGTGCACTTGCATTGGGTTTTGAGGTTGCGCGAACCGGTGGTACGGCTGCAGTTGTTTTCAATGCTGCAAACGAAGCGGCGGTTGGGGAATTCTTGGCAGGAAGAATTAATTTTGTTACCATAGTCGAACTAATCGAACATTGCTTGGATAGGCATAATGTTAAAAAAAGTGTAACTCTCGAAGAACTTCTTGAGGCGGATTCCTGGGCCAGAAGAGAGGTGGCCAGCAGCTTGAAACATAGAACAGAGAGTGCTAAAACGTAGTGAGAAGCAGATAGGCGAAATACGAAACTATAATTTTCGAATATTGATTTGAAAGCAATGTTTTCGCTTATGAGTTTTTGAGTGAGTTATAATTTTTTTGATTCTCAAGAGAGGTTATTGAATGTCTGAACTTAAGAGATTGTATAATAAGTATTTTCGTATAGTTTTATTTATTGTTTTTTTGGTTGTAGTTGTTTATTTGATCATCCGAAACATCGGCGCATTTGGTAATGTGCTGCTGGTTATGCTTGGATTTGGAGCTGTGGTTTTAGTTCACGAGTTCGGCCATTTCATTGTTGCAAAATTATCTAATATAAAGGTTGAGGCTTTTTCAATTTTCATGCCGCCGATTCTTTTAGGTGTTCGAAAAACAGAAAAAGGCTATCGGTTCAGAATATTACCGGAGATTTTTCCCAAAGAAGGTGACGAAACCGGCGAAGGTGTGATGAATTTCACCATCGGCAGGAAAGGCCAGGCGAGTGAAACGGAATATCGTGTAGGTCTTATTCCGTTTGGTGGTTTTGTTAAAATGCTGGGCCAGGATGACATCGGGCCGGTTAAGAACAACGACGATCCCCGTTCGTATGCAAATAAGCCGGTTCATATTCGTGCGGCTACTATAGCGGCGGGAGTTGTATTCAATGTTGTTAGTGCGGTTATTATTTTCATGATAACTTTTCTTATCGGGATAGAATTGCAGCCACCTGTCGTCGGTGGGGTAATTCCAGATTCGCCGGCGGCCCGCGCCGGTCTTAAGGAGGGGGATGAGATAATTGAAATTGCCGGCAAAACAGAAGATCTTGACTTCAGTAATGTTGGAATTGCGGCCGCGTTGTCGAACAGGGATGAAAAAGTCGCGATCAGAGTCAGGCACACGGACGGCTCCGAAGAAGATATGACGCTCGTGGCTGAAAGATTATCCGATCAGCCGATGAGGTTGTTCGGTGTTTTAAAGGCCTCAAGTTTGACTGTTGCGAAATATTTAGATGAAGATGCCAACGATTTATATTCAAGAACGGATTTGCTTCCCGGCGACCGTATCACATCTGTTAACGGCAGAGACATTCGAGGACACTGGGAATTAGTCGATATAATCCAGAATACTCTTCTGCCCGAAGTGACATTGTCGGCCGAGCGAACCAGGAACGGCAAAAGCGAGATCGTTGAAGTGCAAGCTCGGTTATGTTTGAGTATTGCTTCCGGTTCTGATGTTCAGTCTGAATCAGACTTAACTAATGTTTATTCTATGGTTCCTCGCCTGAAGATAGTCCTTTCTGCAGATGAACAGGATCCGTCTAAAAATGATACCGATTCATATTTGCGGGCCGGTGATATTATTCTTGCGGCCGGTGATATTAATAATCCGACATACAAGGAACTTCGTGACATTATAGCCGAGCATGAAAACAGAGAATTGCCGATAAAAGTTCTGCGTGTGGATCCAAACCGGATTGAAGATTCACTTCTGGTTACAGTTATACCTCGAAAAGAAGAGGGCGTCGAAAGACCTTTAATCGGTATTAATCTTGCTCTGGATACCGAGCGGCCGATAGTCGCCAAGACCATTGTTACAAAACAAGGCCCGTCGGAACTGAAGATTCCATCCGGAGCTACGATTACGGCTGTTGACGGAGAAGCTGTCGCCGACTTCTATGATGTGATTCGGGAAATAAAAAAGTATCCGGGGGAGCGTATTACGGTTGACTGGCGTCTCGATCAGGAAACAGCGGGCAATGTGGTTTTGGAAGTTGGTACGGATGATGAATTTATTACTGTTAAATCTTTTCTTGCCGAAGATATTCCTTTTGCAGATTTAAAGAGATCATACAAAGCCAGCGGTCCTATTAATGCGGTGGTTATGGGATACAGAAGAACTGTGATGTTTATCGCTCAGACTTATGTGACACTAAAGCGTCTGGCCAGCGGACTTGTCAGTCCTAAAAACCTCATGGGCCCTGTTGGTATTATTACATTCAGCTACCGAATCGTTTCCGAACAGCCCATGGTTTATTATGTATATTTCCTTGGTCTGATTAGCGCTGTGATTGCGGTGTTTAATTTCCTGCCTCTACCGCCTCTTGACGGGGGCCTGGTTGTGCTTTTACTGGTCGAAAAAATCAAGGGTTCGGCGTTGAGTGAGCGGGTGCAAACGGTCATAGCATACACGGGTTGGATGCTCATACTGTTACTTTTCTTGTATGTTACATTTAACGATATTGTCAGAAGTTTTTTTAGCCCTGGTCTCGGCTCATGAACGATAGAACGGCGTAGCTTTACTCTAACCGAAGAAAGGATTCGAAAGTGTTGGATTTACTGGAAAAAATATCTTCGTCTCAGTATCACGAAGGTATATTCAGTGCTCTGAAGGAACAGGACAAACAAATTTATGAGCTCATAAAGAAAGAATACGACAGGGTACAAAACAACCTGCAGCTTATCGCTGCGGAGAATCAATGTTCTCAGGCGGTGTTGGCGGCTTTAGGCTCAATTATTCAGAATAAAACGACTGAAGGTTTTCCCGGGGCCAGATATCATGGCGGCTGTGAGGTTGTTGATGATGTAGAGAGGCTGGCGGAAGCAAGAGCCAAAGAAACCTTTAACGCGCAATATGCAAATGTCCAGCCACATTCCGGAACAAGCGCCAACCAAATTATACTCACCGCTATGCTTGAAAGAGGCGATAAGGTATTGAGTCTCGGCCTGGATCAGGGAGGGCACGTCTCGCATGGGGCAAATGTTTCGTTCAGCGGCAAATTCTTCGATGTTGAGAATTATTACGTCGATAGGGACACCTTTCTTCTGGATTATGATGCCATTAGGGCCAGGGCGATGGCTGTCGGGCCGAAGTTGATTATATGCGGTACTACTGCATATTCCAGAACTATAGATTTCAAAAAATTCAGAGAAATTGCCGATAGTGTCGGTGCATATCTGATGGCGGATATTTCGCATATCGCCGGACTGGTAATCGCCGGTGCTCATCCTTCTCCCATCGACTATGCGCATTTTACAACTACAAGCACTTATAAGCCGGGAGGACCCAGAGGTGGTCTGATATTGATGGGCAGGGACTTTGACCGGAAAATAAATGTTGCAGGCAGGGAAATGGCCTTGTGGCAGCATATTGAAAAAACGGTATTTCCGGGTGTGCAGGGGACTCCTTATTTGAATAATATCGCAGCAAAGGCAATTTTTTTCAGGGAGACGCTTTCCGAGGAATACAGAACAAGGCAATTTAAGATTATTGAAAATGCAGGGAGGCTTGCAAACAATCTTGCAGATTTGGGCTATGATGTGTTAACCGGCGGAACGGACAACCACATGATTCTTGTTAATATCAGTAATCTGCGCACGGGTTTGACGGGTTTAATTGCACAGAAGTGTCTCGAAGATTGTGGGATTATTATCAACATGAACAGGCTGCCTTATGACCCAAAAAGTATCAAAATTACAAGTGGTATAAGATTGGGCACCCCTATTGTCACCAGAAGCGGTATGGGAACAAAAGAGATGGATCGAACGTCCGTGTTGATGGATGCGGTATTAAAGTCCGTGGACATAATCTCAGGTAGTGAATATGAGTTAAAAAAATCTTTCCGGGACAACATCAAAAACAAAGTCAGAGAGTTTTGTAACAGATTCCCAATACATTAGAGATATATACTATCCGTTTAAAACTTTAAACCTTAAATAATATTAAGGTCAGCAGGGTTGGACTCTCGGTAATCCAAATAGCAGAATCACACAGCCTATTCATACGGGTATCTACTGTGTAATGAAAATTGTTGCTTTTTCCATGAATATCCTTTAATGTGCTTGTTCCTCATGGCATAATAACAGCTAAAATACTCTATTAATAAAAGACGGGACTTAAGAATGAAAAAGGCATTAATTACCGGCATAACCGGGCAGGATGGTTCCTATTTGGCTGAGTTACTTCTCGAAAAAGGCTATGAAGTTCATGGTATTGTCAGGCGCGTGGCCTTAGAGGACCCCGACCACAGGCTTTGGCGGTTGAAATCCGTATCCGACCGGATTCATTTACATGCGGGTAGCCTGGAGAGTTACGCGAGCATATTTAACGTTGTGCAAAAAGTCCAGCCTGATGAATGCTACCATTTAGCTGCTCAGAGTTTCGTCGCCTACTCTTTTGAGGATGAATTCTCCACAATCAACACAAATATCAATGGAACTATGAGTGTTTTATCCGCCATCACACAAATTGTTCCGGAATGCAAAGTATATTTTGCCGGTTCATCCGAGATGTTCGGCCTGGCAAAATACTCACCTCAAAACGAAGATACACCTTTTCATCCGAGATCTCCTTACGGAATTTCCAAAGTTGCCGGATTTGATCTGACCAGAAATTATCGTGAGGCTTACAATATTTTTGCATGTAACGGAATTCTTTTTAACCATGAAAGCCCCCGCCGAGGTTATGAATTTGTTACCAGAAAGATAAGCAGTGCAGTAGCTAACATCAAAGCAGGATCATCCGGGGAATTAAGGTTGGGGAACCTGGATGCGAAAAGAGATTGGGGATTTGCCGGTGATTATGTCAAGGCGATATGGCTTATCCTTCAACAGGACAAACCTGATGACTATGTTGTAGCAACGGGAGAAACTCACTCGGTAAGAGAATTTGCGGATCTGGCTTTCAATTACGTAGGTTTGAACTGGCAGGATTATGTTGTAGTCGATGATAATTTTTACAGAGCCGCTGAAGTTCATCAGTTGACCGGCGATTATTCCAAAGCGCGAAAGATATTGGGGTGGACGCCGCGTGTTAAGTTCAAAGAATTAGTCGAAATGATGGTCCATGCGGATGTTGAAAAGGTCAGGGATCTTCAAAATAGAAATCATAATCGAAATAATACAATCAATGTTCCCTCGGGCAAGATGTAGATAAGTGAAAATCGCTCTTATTTGTGACTGGCTGACTGGAATGCGGGGAGGCGAGAGATGCCTTGAAGCGGTATGTGAGTTGTTTCCGGATGCCGATATTTTTACTTTGATTCACATTTCCGGGAGCGTTACCGACACTATAGAGTCACATAAAATAACCACTTCGTATATTCAAAAATTGCCGGGGGAAAATTTCAGGCACTACCTGCCTTTATTCCCCAACGCAATACAACAGTTTGATTTAAGTGGTTATGATTTTGTCATAAGTTTTAATCATTGCGTTGCTAAAGGCGTTAAAGTTCCGAAGGATGTCCCGCATTTATGTTATTGTTATACCCCGATGCGTTATGCCTGGTATATGCGGGATGAATATTTAAGTACATTCAACTTTGCTACAAGACGGCTTGCTCAGATGATGCTCGATTTTCTCAGGGCCTGGGACAGAAAAAGCTCGTTGGGCGTGACACACTTTATTGCTATCAGTCAAAATGTACGAAATCGAATCAAACATGCTTATAACAGAGATTCGGTGATTATTTTTCCTCCCGTCGATAGTGACCGTTTTACGGTTTCAAAACGGGATAAAGGATACTATCTTGTCGTTTCTGCGCTGGTGCCCTATAAAAGAAACGACATAGCTGTAAAAGCTTTGAGTGGTATGCCGGACCGGAAACTTGTAGTGGTGGGAAACGGGCCGGAATTAAATAATATAAAGAGTATGGCGAAGGCAAACGTTACTTTTATCGAAACGGCCGGCGATGAAGAAGTAGCTGAGTATATGAAAGGATGTAAAGCGTTATTGTTTCCGGGAGAAGAGGATTTCGGTATTGTGCCTTTGGAAGCACAGGCCTGTGGCAAGCCTGTGATAGCGTTTGGCAAAGGCGGTGCCCTGGAAACGGTAGTGGGTTTGGACGAGTCCCGGCCTGACCAATCCGATGCGACGGGAGTGTTCTTCTATGAGCAAAATCCGGAAGCTTTGCGAGAAGCCATTTTGTTTTTTGAGAAAAATAGAAGTAAAATTGGTCCCGCGAAATGTCGAGATAATGCGATGAAGTTCAGCCGTCCTCTGTACAAGCAATCGATGCAAAAATATATTCAAACAGTTGTGGGAGAAATTTAATAACTACTGGATAGATGTACTTTGACGTACATTTTTATATATCGCAAGTTCTCGTTTATGGTCCTTGTCCTCGAGTACAATCAGTTGAATCATTCCTGATTCGATATCTTCTCTTCCCGGTTCACATACAATGTATTGAATATCGGCGGGAAGAGTCTTAGTATCATATTTAAGCCCTTTGCGCTGTGCATAAAAACTGATACGAAGATCGGGGACGGCGATGGAAGCATCCGTTTCAGTATTTTCAGCAAGCCATTTGGCGGCTTCACGATAAATCTGTTTATCATTGTGCGACGACCGGAGCAATTTTGGAGTACAAATTGCAATTCCAATCACAATTAAAATAATAAACCATAAACCTTTTCGTTGGTTTTCCCTAAGGGATTTTACTTCGAGCCGGGATGCGATTATTTTTATGCCTGTGGGAATATAAAAAATTGTAAATGTCACCAATGGTAGAATGTGGCGGCCGCTGATATAACCGCTTCTGCAATAAAGCCATATCATTAAAGGAATATTGGTAACGATAAGGGCAGTTATAAAAAACTTTTTCGGATGCAACAGATTCCGTTCTTTGATGTGTATGTATATACCTATTATGAGCGGCGGAAGGAAAAACCACATCAGGGCGTTTCCAATATTTTCAAATAACTCTCCAACAGCCTTTGCAATCTCCAGCGGGACAACACTTGAGGTGTAAGATATATTTGAAACAAGTCGAGACTCTAATGGTTCGACGATGTCACCGGATATATCTGATGTAAAGTTTCCTATATTTTTTTTAGGAAAAAATGCTCCTTTAAGTTTCATATATGGACTGGCGGTAACTGCAAACCCGGTAATTAGTAAGACAAGTGCTACGGCGGCTTTAGGTCTTGTAAGGATTCTTTTAGACCAAAGCAATTGCAGCCCAAGCCATAACATGCCATATACGACTATCTGGGCGCACTCCGGTCGGACAAGAAATCCTATACCGCCAGCCAGTCCTGCAAAGGTAAACATCCATAATTTTGCATCTGTTGCTCCGTGAATAAGCAGCCACATCCCTGCTGCGAGGAAGAATAAGTGCGGCCAATCACTTAAAGCATCGCTTCCATATTCAGCCGGTTTCGGTAGAATTATGAGAATTAATACTGCCCAAAAGCTGAATTTGGCCCCAACTAATTCTTTGCCGATAAAGTAGAGAATTAGAACAGCAAGGCACCTGGATATCAGGGCGGCAGCCTGTGCCGAACGAATCAGGTTTAATAATGATTCGTTTTTATTCAGTGATTCCATTATTGTG
This sequence comes from uncultured Pirellulales bacterium, assembly GCA_964570855.1. Classification (GTDB taxonomy): domain Bacteria; phylum Planctomycetota; class Phycisphaerae; order Sedimentisphaerales; family Anaerobacaceae; genus JAFGPS01. Next base: position 28,071 of record CAZMZR010000011.1, on the reverse strand, counting down.
TGTGTCCCCCAAATCATCGCGGGATAGCCCGGATGCTGGTCTTCCTGAATCATCGTATTGGTGGGTGCGATTTTAAGATTTTTGGCAAACTCTATGAAAGTGACGCCGTCTTTTGCAATGACAACTGTGGTGGCGATCAGATATATACCTACCGATAAAGTGATTATTGTCAAGACTGCGACAAAGAGGATATCTTCTCCTGTGATTTGGTATTTCGAGGCGGCCTTAATGAGCGTTTTCTCCTTTAATAATGTGCCAGGGTGTGCGCAGAAGTATCCACAAATCCAGGGCAAATGACCAGTTTCTGACGTAATATAAATCATAAACCAGTCTTTTTCTCAAAGATGTGTCACCTCGAAAGCCGTTTATTTGCGCCCATCCCGTCATACCTGCTTTGACTTTATGCCTGAGCATGTATTTCCTGTACTCGTCAGAAAATTGTTTGACGAAGTGCGGCCTTTCCGGCCTGGGGCCGACAAGGCTCATTTGACCTTTGAGAACGTTTATGAACTGAGGGAGTTCGTCAAGGCTTGTACTGCGTAAAATCTTTCCGAATGTTGTACGTCTGGGGTCATCTTGTGTGGACCATCGCGGGCCGCTTTCTTCCTCTGCATCTTCTTTCATTGTCCTAAACTTCAGGATTGTGAATTCCCTTTGGTCCATCCCTACTCTGATTTGCTTGTAAAATACGGGGCCCTTGCTGCTAAGTTTAATTACCAGGGTAATAATCAGCATCGGAATTGAAAATATAATCAGCATTAGCAGGGCCACTATAAAATCGAAAGTTTGCTTTAGGATAATTTTATAACCGCTCAAAGGTGAGTCCGCTGCTGAAAACAGAAGTTGCGAGCCAATGGGCACTACGACCGGATTGCTTATCGATAACAAATTGCCCCAATCCGGGATGATTCGTATTATAACGCCTGTATTTTGAAGAGCTTCAAGAATCGGATAGGCCTGTTGTGCTTTGCTGCCGTCCAGAGTCAGATAGACCTCGTCTATCTGGTGATTCTTTATTAATTCGGGAATTTTATCAATAGGGCCGTAAACGGGACTGCCGAGTAATTCGGTTCCGATGCGATCCGGATTATTATCTATAAAGAAAGCGCATTTTAATCCTAACCATCCCATGCGATTAATATCCTGGACCAGTTGTTGTCCTTTCCTGCCCGCTCCGATGACGGCGTAGTGTCGGAGATTGTAGCCTTTATTGCGAAGGAATCTCAAAACCGACATTGTGAGTAGATGTGAAAAAGACAGTCCTAAAATAAGCATACATAAAAAAAGTGCCAAGAGCATTCTTGAATAGGGCGCATCGTTAATGTAATAGAAGAATACGAATATCAACAGGCCACCTAATAAACCGGCCTTCAACGTATCAATAGTTTGTCTTAACATGTTATGGATACGTTTAGGTTTGTAAAGCCCCGACCACAAGCAGCCCAGATAGCAAATGCAAACAACCGGCAAAGTCAATATTATGTGAGTCCTGAGGCTGGGTATGCCTTTTGTGACATTAAATATGCCCGAATGGAATCGAACGAGATATACAGCAATCCAGCATCCGCTGATGATTACTATATCACATAAAGAACGAAGCAATAAAAAAAACGCAGCATGTGTTCTTAACATTTTGCTTTTTCAATCTCAACTATAAAACATTGTGATTAATCATAGCTTTTCCAGCTATATTATTTTGATTAATAACCAGGTTGTCAAAATATTTTATAAACCATATCAATGACACATCAAGCATGATGGAACTTCCATCATTATTGCATCTGCTTTTGTGATTTGCAAATGTATATGTGTTCTTAGCGCTTCTGAAAAAATCCCTGATATGCTGATTATCAATATCAAAACATACAGTTTTTTCTAATTTTTACTATAAATTCATTATCTTAGACCGAGTTATGACTAAATAGGTTATACAAATAATCTATAGGAAAACAAAGTTGTTTGCTTAAAGTGTTCTATTAATCCGAAGGGCAGAGTTCCATGTTCTATGCTCGTGGGTATCTACATAACAAAACTATATGGCAACATAGACTTTCTTGAAGGACGGTTGTCACTACACGCAAACATGCATGCCCTGTGGGGATTCGAAGGCCGAAAAGACGGCCTTGATGCACTTGAAGTAGCGGGTGGAGATGCGAATATGATTGCCGATATACGCAGCAAAGATGCATACGATCTTGAGATAGCCGCTAATGTTTCATTAACCTATCGTGTCAATAAGTTATCCACTCTGACTGTTTTTGTTCAAAATATCCCGGTCATTGGAGATAACAAACGCTATTCGTATTCTTCGGGCTTTAAGAAAATATATCCGGATAAAGTCAGTTGGATCGAAGAGCCGACAGTAGTTGGTATCTCCTATCTGTTGAAATTCTAAACAGTGCCTCTTTGCGTTGTTCCAAATAAGCCGGAAAACTAATCCATGTTGTGTGGAACGATATCATTTTCTGCTGTATCGTCTGTGGTCGATTCCCAGTTCCTTGACCTTATAACCTACGATTCGGGCGGTCGTTTTCAAGTCGCGGGCCGTCGAAGCGAGATTGCCGTTGCAGCGTTTGAGTGCATCGACAATGATGTCACGCTCGAATAAATTGACTCTCTCCTTGAGCGAGCCTGTCCCGATAGTATCGGAAGCGTCGGAGGTCTGAAGGGTTGGAGGCAGATGATGGCCGTGTATAACGCTGTCGGTACTTAATAATACTGCTCTTTCAATACAATTTTCCAGCTCTCGTACGTTGCCGGGCCAGTGATACGCCACCATCATGTTAATAGCCGGTGTACTGATCCGCCGTACATCTTTTTTCATCTTTTTGGCGTATTGTTCAACGAAAAAGTCCGCCAGTAACAGTATGTCGTCTTTTCGATCGCGCAGGGGCGGCAGGAATATTGGAAACACGTTGATTCGATAGTAAAGGTCCTGACGAAAAGTTCCCGTCTGAACGGCTATTTCCAGATCCCGGTTGGTCGCGGTTATAATCCTTGCATTAGTCTTGAGAGTGCGGTTGCTGCCAACTCTCTCGAATTGACGCTCCTGGAGCACGCGCAGTAGCTTTACCTGAGTAACGGGCGAGAAATCTCCAATTTCATCGAGAAATAGAGTACCCCCATCAGCTTCTTCTATACGGCCTTTACGGCTCTGTATCGCACCAGTAAAAGCTCCTTTTTCATGTCCGAATAGCTCACTTTCAAGTAGGTTCTCATTCAGTGCGGCACAGTTTACTTTTACAAATGCTCCTTCACTTCTCGGACTGGAATAATGAATCGCGTGAGCGACTAATTCCTTGCCGGTTCCGGATTCGCCGCGTATAAGAACAGTTGTATCACCACCGGTTACCTGGTGAATCTGACGATAGACATCACGCATAGCGCCGGAGTTGCCTATGATGTTTTCAGGACGAAATCGGTCCTCGAGTTCGTGACGCAGACGAAGGTTCTCGTTTTCAAGTTCTTGTCGACGAAGAACGGCTTCCTGACGGGCTTTGACGTCATTGGCAATCATGCTTGCCACTATACTTAAAACACGCTTATCCTCATCCAGAGATCTTTCCTGTTCGTAAACTCTATCTACAGATATTGTCCCAATGACCTTTCGGCCTATCGAAATTGGTACGCAAATAAAGCTAATTTCTTCCTTCGCAGACTTCCATCGCTCGAAGCGATTTAGAAATAAAGGCTCTTTCGAGACTTTAGGCACAACCATAGCCTTGCCGGTTTCAATTACTTTACCGGTTACGCCCTCACCCATCTGGTATCTAACTTTACGGGATTGTTCCAGGGAAATATTGTGTGCAACTTCTATTTTAATCTCAGAACTGTCAGGAGCTAACAACGTTACTGTGCCTCTGTTCAGGCCAAGTTCACTGTCGAGGGTGTCCAGCACTTCCGCAAGAGTCTGTTTCTGTTGATTTCCGGAAGCGAGAATTTGGCTTATTCGGTAAAGGGTCTCAAGTTCACGTACATGGCGAGTAGGCTTTAAGACCTCGTTTTCCATTTTGACATGCTTTTTAGCCATAAGGATAATCCCTTTCTTTATTTAATGTAGATTAGCCAATGACATAATTGTATCAAAAAATTTATGAATTACAAATGCGTAGTCTGTTATATTGGATTTATTAGGCTGTCAAGTTATTCAGTTGGCTTTGATTAATGGTCTCTTTTTGATCTTATCTTGAAAACAGTGTTTTTTCAATAGTAATTAGGTGTGTTTGAATGCATATTATCCTACGCATTTGTTTGTAATCAATCTATATGCAACATATTTGTTATGATTAAGATCCCTGCAAATTTGGCTGTAAGGGTATAACAGTTTTATGCATAAGTAGTTACAAAAACATACCCTCTTTTGGCACGATCCTTGCTTAAAGTAATGAAAAATAAATATTTTTTTCTACACGTTTAAGAAAGGAAACGAAGATGAAAAGGAAGATATTGGTAACTTTTGGGGTTCTTGTGTTGATTGGTTCAACAACCACTGTTTTTGCGGGGGATGAGGTGGAATTTGAGTTTACCGCCGACTACTTTGGTAAGTACATCTGGCGAGGGCAGAATCTCGACGACGATCCTGTATTTCAACCGGGTTTGAGTGCCGGCTATAAAGGCTTTACTGCCGGTATATGGGGTAGCCTTGAAACAACGGATTCCAACGGTAACAGTGGTGAATTTACGGAAGTTGATTACTCAATCGATTATTCTAACGATGTACCGGGTATTAAGGGCGTTGGTTTCTCTGTTGGAGCAATATATTATGACTTTCCTGGAACAACAACTCCGGGAACAACTGAGCTGTACTGGGGATTAAGCTTGAGTACCTTTTTGAACCCATCTGTGACTTTTTACCATGATATTGATGAGGTAGATGGTTTATACGTTTCAGTAGGAGTGGGACATAGTGTGGAAAATGTTTTTGAGCTTGGTCCTGATGCTCCGGTCACGATGGAGCTTGGTGCAAGCTATGGTTGGGGTGATAGTTCGTATAACAAGTCTTATTGGAGTCTCAGTGACAGCAGTGCTAATGATTTAGCGTTGTCAGCTGCTTTCCCGTTTGAGATTGGCGGCTGGACGGTAAATCCTTCTATTAATTATGTAGCGTTACTCAGCGATGTTAAAGACAGCATCGCTTCTGGAACTGACGATGACTTTTTCTTTGTTGGGATTGGTTTCGCGAAAGGTTTTTAACAAAAGAGGTCTGATGCAATGGACAGAAAAAAAATATATTTTTTGATAGGTGTTGTGCTGTTGGCGGAGCTGGTTTTTAGTGTGTCAACGTTTGCCGGCGAAACGGAAAATACTGTGACGGATTTGGAAGCAATCAAAGAAGAGCTGCAAACGAATATCAATGTGGTTTGGACATGTGTTGCAGCATTTCTGGTCTTCTTCATGCAGGCAGGCTTTGCGATGGTGGAGACTGGATTCACCAGGGCCAAAAACGCCGTCAATATTCTGATGAAGAACCTTATGGATTTCTCCGTTGGAACAATAGCCTTCTTCCTTGTAGGATTTGGTCTGATGTTCGGCGAGACTAACGGTATTTTTGGAACAACTCTGTTCGGCTTAAGCGGAGTTGAGCCGGGTACTGACTGGAACTGGACGTTTCTGATATTCCAGACGGTCTTTGCGGCAACCGCAGCAACGATTGTCTCCGGAGCGATGGCGGAACGTACGAAGTTTATCGGATACCTGATCTACAGTTTTTTCATATCACTGCTGATATATCCGATATTCGGCTCCTGGGCCTGGGGCGGCCTGCTGGATGGTGGCGGCTGGCTTGAGAATCTTGGCTTCCTTGATTTTGCCGGCTCGACTGTTGTGCACTCTATCGGAGGCTGGCTGGCTTTAGCCGGGGCGGTTGTGCTGGGGCCACGCATCGGCAAATACGGTCCCGACGGCAAACCCCGCGCGATTACGGGGCATAGCATTCCACTGGCGGCACTGGGTGTTTTCATCCTGTGGTTCGGGTGGTTCGGATTTAATCCCGGCAGTACCACTACCGGCGAGGGATTAATCGGCTATATTGCGGTTACCACGAATTTGTCCGCGGCGGCAGGCGCAATCTTCGCGATGTGTACCGCCTGGGTCATAATGAAAAAGCCGGATGCTTCAATGGCACTAAACGGCGCCTTGGCTGGATTGGTATCCATTACGGCTCCGTGTGATGGTGTTTCTCCGATGGCTGCTATTGCTATTGGTGCTGTCGGTGGTGTGCTGGTTGTTTTGTCCGTACTTTTCATCGACCATGTTTTGAAAGTCGATGATCCCGTCGGTGCTGTAAGCGTACATGGTGTTTGTGGAGTGTGGGGTACACTCTCAGCGGGGCTGTTTAACATGGAAACAGGCCTTTTATATGGCGGTGGTCTGAAGCAGCTTGGAGTGCAGGTGCTTGGGGCAGGTTCAGCGTTTGTGTGGGCATTTGGTCTCGGATTAGCGTTATTTTTCGCTATAGAAAAAACTATCGGACTGCGTGTTACTTCGGAAGAGGAACTAAAAGGGCTCGATATCGGCGAGCATGGTATGGAGGCATATTCCGGCTTCCAGATCTTTACTACAACATAATGGTTTTGTGTATGAGTGTTTGGAGATAACAATAATGAAATTGATAATCGCATATGTACAGCCGCATAAACTGCAGGATGTTAAAAAGTCACTATATAAAAATGAAGTGTATAAAGTCTCTGTAACCAATGCACTCGGATGCGGAGCACAAAGAGGCTATCACGAAAGCTACCGTGGAGTTGATTTCGAGGTGAATCTGCTTAAGAAAGTCAGACTTGAGATAGCAATCAACGAGGATTTTGTTGACAAGACAATAAAAGCGATCATTGAAGGTGCAAGAAGCGGAGAGATTGGGGACGGGAAGATTTTTGTTGTTAGCCTGGGCGAATGTGTACGAATTCGTACCGGTGAAGTAGGGTCCGAAGCGATAGGATAGAATCTCGGGATTATTTACGCCGAGCCATTACTTCGTTACGCCCATAAGGGCTATGGGCAGGCCCTGTCTCATGCAAACAATAATACAAATATGTCGTCTTTTGTTGAAATGCGACATATTTGTAGCTATGTTTTGTGTCTTAAAAATATTGAAACATCTTGTAAATACTTGTTATTAAATGACTTGTATAGTTTTTTGGAAATGCAATAACCTCTGGCATATAGTTTGCTCAAGAATCTGTAATATTGTTAATTATTAGGGGTTAGTAAAAATAAATTTATAGAAATTGGAGTAAGAGTAATTTGGATTAAGCCCGGATGGAGATGTAACAGTAATGGTTAAGAAACAAAATAAACTTATAAGTCTGTTGATACCAGGTGCCTTTCTATTGATTATTTGCAGCGATGCAAGTGCAAATGATGGAGCTGTAAGCATAGAACAGCTTAAGCAGGGTCTCGATACTGTATGGGTTTTGTTAGGGGCGTTCCTGGTATTTTTCATGCAGGCCGGCTTTGGAATGGTTGAGGCCGGATTCATAAGGGCGAAAAATACATGCAATATTCTCACTAAAAATTTTCTTGATTTTTGCCTGGCTTCATTGGGTTTCTTTCTTGTTGGTTACGGTTTAATGTTTGGTGAAGGCAATGGATTTGTCGGCCTAAAAGGATGGTGTTTATTTGGACTTGAACTGACGGCCAACGGCATTCCATTATACGCATTCTGGTTGTTCCAGGCGGCTTTTTGTGGTGCTGCTGCAACAATCGTTGCAGGTGGTATGGCTGAGAGAATGAAGTTTGTCGGCTATCTTATATATTCGTTTTTAATATCAGCATTGATTTACCCGATTATTGGCCACTGGATCTGGGGAGGCGGTTGGCTATCTGCTAATTTGGGTTTTGCCGATTTTGCAGGCTCAACAGTGGTTCATACTGTCGGGGGATTTGCGGCGTTGGTTGGGACTATTATCTTGAAACCCCGTGAAGGTAAATATAATATTGACGGCAAAGCAAATGTCTTGGCAGGCCATAGTATTCCACTGGCATCCTTGGGGGTGTTCATACTATGGTTCGGATGGTTTGGATTCAACGCAGGCTCGACGCTTGGTGTAGGTGACGGCTCTACAATCGGGCTTGTGGCGTTAAATACAAATGTTGCGGCGGCTTTGGGGGGGATTGCTGCAATGATGACAGTATGGAAGCGGTTTGGCAAACCGGACCTCTCGATGGCAATGAACGGAGCCCTGGCGGGACTTGTCGCCATAACAGCGCCGTGCGCATATGTCGAACCTTGGGCAGCATTGTTGATTGGTGCGATTGCGGGTTATCTGGTTGTAAGAGGTGTCGAACTGCTCGATAAACTCCAGATTGACGATCCCGTTGGGGCTTTTCCCGTTCACGGGATATGTGGCGTTTGGGGAACACTCAGTGTAGGTATCTTCGGCAAAGCGAGTCTCGGTCTGGTAAGCAATGGGATTATCTATGGTGGAAATCCGAGGCAGCTTGGAGCACAAATGGTTGGAAGTATTTGCACGATAGCATTTGTGGTTGTTAGTATGGGGATTATCTTTAAGTTGATTGATAAGACCGTTGGGTTGCGAGTCAGCAGGGAAGAGGAACTGCGAGGCCTCGATATAGGTGAGCACGGCATGGAAGCTTATGGAGATTTCCAAATATTTTGTACAAGCTGAGATTATGTCAGGAATAGGAATTTTAAAATGAAATTAATCGTTGCATATATTCAGCCGCATAAATTGAAAGATGTCAAACAGGCTCTTTATAAAGCCGAGGTGCATAAGATGTCTGTGACGAATGCTCTTGGTTGCGGAGAACAGCTTGGCTATGAGGAAAGTTACAGGGGTATTAAGTTTGGAGTCGATCTGCTTAAGAAAGTCAGGCTGGAGATTGCGGTCAACGAGGATTTTGTCCAGAAAACAATCGATGCAATCATTGAAGGAGCGAAGACCGGCCAGATCGGTGACGGGAAGATTTTTACGCTGGATTTGGAAGAATGTATTCGCATTCGAACCGGGCAACATGGCAAAGATGCTATAGGATAGGTGGTCGGAAGGTTTAATTATTGAATTATCCGTTATAGGATCCCCAAAGAGGGCATATAGTACGAGCTATTCGAAGAATTCCGACTGGTTAAAAATAACTACAATAATGTAAGTATTTTTTAGGATTATCTACAATAATGTAGTGTTTAAGGGTAGTTAAGAAACATAGTGAAGTAATTATAACTTTCTTTTTAATATAGATTTAAGTATGTTTATTAAGGAGATTACCTAACCTGGCACATTATTTGTAATAACAATTACTGCCAGAGCTATATTATGCATTTTATATAGCGGAATAGTAAATATAAAATAGCCCTAAATTGGAGAAACTGAAGTAATGGTCAGAAAACCCAAAGGTAAGGTTCTATCGTTATGCTTTGTGATTACCTGTACAATTTTTCTATCCAGCACAAGCGCATGGGCTTCAGAAAGTATTGGTGTAACTGAACTTGTCAAACCGGTGATAGATTCAGGAGATACGGCCTGGGTCTTGGTTAGTGCTGCTCTAGTAATGCTGATGACGCCTGGTCTGGCGTTCTTCTATGGCGGACTTGTTCGCCGGAAGAATATGCTGTCGGTGCTCATGCAATGTCTTATGATACTATGCATTGTAAGTTTGCAATGGGTATTGCTTGGGTATAGTTTGTCGTTCGGGCCTGACAAGGGGTCGATCATCGGCGGGCTGGAATGGCTCGGGCTCAAAGGCGTTGGGATGGAACCGAACGTTGACTATGCTTCGACCATACCGCACCAGATGTTTATGATGTTTCAGATGATGTTTGCCGTGATAACACCGGCATTGATCATCGGTGCATTTGCCGAACGGATGAGGTTTTCTTCGTTTTGTGTTTTTACGCTGTTATGGGCAACTATTGTTTATGACCCTGTGGCACACTGGATTTGGGGTGTCGGAGGTTTTTTGAAAAGTGCAGGAGCTCTGGATTTTGCGGGAGGAGCCGTGGTTCATATTAACGCCGGAATAACATCTTTAGCTGCGGCCTTGGTGCTGGGAAAACGGCAGGATTATCCGGAAAGCGTTTCCCCACCGCATAATCTGCCATTTGCCGTTTTGGGTGCAGGTCTTCTCTGGTTCGGGTGGTTTGGTTTCAACGCCGGCAGCGCACTGAAATCAGGAGCCTTGGCGGGTAGTGCATTTACCGCGACACACATAGCTGGCGCCGTTGCCGGTGCAACCTGGTCGTTGCTTGACTGGCTCAAATATAAGAAACCTACTACGTTAGGTATGATTACGGGGGCAATTGCAGGTCTGGCGGCAGTCACCCCGGCTTCCGGGTTTGTAACACCGACCGGAGCAATATGGATAGGTATAGGTGCTGGTATCCTTACATGGCTGGCAGTGACTTGTTTGAAAACGAGATTTAATTACGACGACACATTGGATGCTTTTGGTGTGCATGGAATTGGAGGTATCTGGGGAGTTATTGCAACAGGTATATGGGCCACGAAGGCTGTTAATCCGGATGGTGCTGATGGATTATTACATGGCAATCCGATGCAATTGTGGATACAAGTTAAGATGGTGCTTATTGTAGTTGCGTTCTCTTTTATCATCAGCTATGTTCTTCTCAAGTTCGTGGATGTCGTAATGAAGCTCAGAGTAAGCGAACACGAAGAGCGTGTTGGTCTTGACCTAACGCAGCATCGAGAGGGTGCATACACGCTGATTAGTTAGCATAGAAAGGATACGATTTTTATGAAATACATAATCGGTATTATTCAGCCTGACCGTCTCGATGATGTGCTTAAGAGACTGACAGAGAAGGAGATACACTTAGTTACGGTTTCGAGTGTTATTGGCAGAGGCCGGCAGCAGGGAGTTGCAGAAGTATACAGAAGCCATAAGGAACCGGGAAATCTCCTGAAGAAGATAAAACTGGAGATAGCGGTTAATGATGAGTATGTAGAACTAGCTGTCGATGCTATTACGGGTGGCGCAAGGTCCGGCAACATCGGTGATGGGAAGATTTTTACACTGGATTTGGAGGAATGCATTCGCATTAGAACCGGTGAGAAAGGAAAATTAGCTATCGGATAATATTTACCGGTTGGATTGAAACGAAATATAACAATAAAAACTTATAAAGAGTTTTAACGAGCAGTTTAATTTCTGTTAATGAAAGGAAGTAATAATGACACCAAAAGATTTTTTTGAATTTGCAAAGAAAAAAAATGCGAAAATGGTTGACCTGAAGTTTGTTGACCTTTTGGGCACTTGGCAGCACTGTTCCTACCCAATCGAATTGTTTGATGAAAGTGTTTTCGAGGATGGTTTGGGCTTTGACGGTTCGAGTATTCGCGGCTGGCAGGATATCCACATGTCTGATATGCTTGCGGTACCTGATCCGGCTACGGGAGTGATCGATCCGTTCTTCAAGGAGCCGACCATTAGTGTAATCGCGAACATCGTTGACCCTATAACAAAAGAAAGCTATACGCGTGATCCGCGTCACATTGCCCGCAAGGGTGCGGCGTATCTTAAGGAGACAGGTATCGCGGATACATGTTATATTGGGCCGGAGCCTGAATTCTTTATTTTCGATGAAGTGCGATATGAACAGAATCAGCACCGCGGGATGTATCAAATTGACTCGGTGGAAGGAGCATGGAACACCGCCCGGTTCGAGGAGCCGAACCTTGGGTATAAGCCGAGCTTTAAGGGTGGATACTTCCCGGTCAGTCCGACCGACACTTACCACGACCTCCGGGGCGAGATGGTTTATGAAATGCAGAAAATCGGCATCAAGGTTGAAGCCCATCACCACGAAGTTGCGACCGCAGGTCAAGCTGAGATTGACATGAGGTTTGATGATTTAGTAAAGATGGGCGACCAGTTCATGTGGTTTAAATATATTATCAAGAATGTGGCAAAGCGTAACGGCAAGACGGTGACATTTATGCCTAAACCAGTTTTTGATGACAACGGCAGCGGGATGCACTCACACTTTTCATTATGGAAGGGCGGTAAGCCGCTCTTTGCAGGTGACAAATATGCCGGTTTAAGCGATCTTGGATTGTATTGTGCGGGCGGGCTGCTGAAACATGCACCTGCGATACTGGCTTTTGCCGCCCCGACCACAAATTCTTATCGCCGGCTGGTACCGGGATTTGAAGCGCCGGTGAATCTGGTAATGAGTGCCCGTAATCGTTCCGCTGGTGTTCGGATTCCTATGTATTCTCCGAGTCCAAAGGCCAAGCGTCTTGAGTTCCGTTGTCCCGATCCGACGGCCAATGGATATCTGGCATGGACGGCAATGCTGATGGCGGCGATTGACGGCGTCAAGAATAAAATCGATCCGGGCGAACCGCTGGATTTTGACATTTATGAGCTCAGTGCAGAAGAGCTTGCCAAGTACAGACATACACCGGGCTCACTGGAAGAGGCAATTGATGCACTTGAGGCCGACTATGAATTTCTGGTCGAAGGTGGTGTTTTTACGGAGGATTTGGTTCGGACATGGATTAATTGGAAGCGAGAAGAGGAAATCAAGCCTATGCACCTGCGTCCTCATCCGCATGAGTTCCACCTGTACTATGACTCTTAATGAATTATAAGGAGAATTTAGAGACCACTTTAAATTCTCTTAAGATAAGCTCTGGATAATGGTAAAGGCTTGCTTACGATTACTAAGCCGAGTTAAGGATTGTATCAAAGAGCAAGCCTTTATCTATTATACTTATAATAATCACCTGCTAATTTTAATATATACAGACTGCATATAAGAATTACTTAAAGTTCTATTAAAATGTTTTATAGTAGGTATTAGAGGAATCTGTCTGTCGTAGTCAGGAAATTAGCGTATACTATTTAAGGAATGTATATAGCAAAGCTGCTTGAGAGCAATAAAAGAAACTCATAAACTGATAATAAGTAAAACGAATGTAATGGGTTTAAAACAAAAAAATCAAGGTTTATATGAAATTCGGAATGAGCACGATGCCTGTGGTATTGGTGCGGTTGTAAATATCTCAGGCGAACGGCAGCATTCGATTATTGAATACGGCAAGCAAATTCTTCTCAACCTGCACCATCGTGGGGCAGCCGGGGCCGATGAGACCACCGGGGATGGTGCGGGAATTCTCTTCCAGATACCGCACGAGTTTTTTCATGACGAAGTGGTTGAAACAGGATTTTCGTTGCCTGATTCCCTGCAATACGGCGTTGGTATGGTATTTGGCTCGAAAGATGCCAAAATCAGGGAGCGATGCGATGAGATACTTGAAACTGCTATAGGTTATTATGGCGTGAAGGTGCTGGGATGGCGGGAAGTTCCGACATTCAGGGATTGCCTTGGTAAAATTGCCCTGGAGGCCGAACCTTTCATCAGACAGATTTTTGTGGATGGCTCCGGTTTTGAGGATGAGGATTTGGAGCGGCGATTGTATCTGGTACGCAGGCGGGCCGAGAAATTGGTGAGAGAGAAATTCGGTGACCAGGGACGGGATTTCTATATAACATCTCTATCTTGCAGGACAATTTGTTACAAGGGCATGTTCATGGCCCGGCAGTTGTTTGAGTATTACCCTGATCTTGCGGACAAACGTGTTGTCTCGGCGCTTGCAATTGTACACCAGCGCTATAGCACGAACACATTTCCGAACTGGCAACTTGCCCAGCCTTTTCGGTGTATCGCCCATAATGGTGAGATAAATACGCTCAGCGGTAATCGAAACTGGATGCGGTCTCGCGAACCGGTAATGACCAGTGAGGTTTTCGGGGATGACCTTGGTGACTTGTTGCCGGTTCTTATGCCGGAAATGAGTGACTCTGCATGCTTCGACGGCTTACTTGAGCTTTTGGTACGGTCGGGTCGGAGCATGCCCCATTCAATGATGATGATGATTCCGGAAGCTTTTGGGCCGAAGTATCATATCAGTACGGATAAACGTGCTTTTTATGAGTACCATTCATCGATATTGGAGCCGTGGGATGGGCCTGCAGCGATGGTGTTCACTGATGGACGCCTTATAGGTGGAACGCTTGACCGTAATGGTTTAAGACCCTGCCGGTATTTAGTCACAACCGATGGTCTGGCGGTGATAGCCAGCGAAGCCGGAGTCGTGGAATTTCCACCTGAGAAAATCCGTAAAAAAGGACGTCTCAGGCCGGGCCATATGTTTTTGGTTGATACGAGTCAGGAACGGGAAGTCTCGGACAACGAAATAAAAGGGAAAATTGCCCGGCAAAAGCCCTATCGCAGGTGGCTCGATGAAAACAGAATCGAGCTTCGCGGTTTATTTGATACGCCCAATCTTGTTAAAAGCGATCCGGACACTATAGCTCGAAGAATGCGGGTGTTTGGATATACACATGAAGAGCTAAAGATGATTTTAATGCCCATGGCTGTTCACGGCCAGGAGCCGGTAGGTTCAATGGGCAACGATACGCCACTGGCGGTATTGTCTGAGAAACCCAAGCTGTTATTCAATTATTTCAAGCAGCTTTTCGCTCAGGTAACAAATCCGGCGATTGACCCGTTACGCGAAGGATTGGTAATGAGTCTGATGGTCTTTACAGGCAAGAAGCGAAATATTTTATCCGAAACACCCGAGCACTGCAGACAGTTAAAATTACCACATCCGATTCTGACCAATGAAGACATTGAGCGTTTGCGTTCTGTCAGCCGGGACGATTTCAAGGTTGCAACAGTTTCTGCTATTTTTGAGGCAGATACATCCAATACTGCTGATAGTCTTCGCAAAGAGCTCGTATCATTAATTGACAACGCCGAACAGGCAATCAAAGAAGGGGCGTCGTTGATAGTCATCAGTGATCGTGGAGTCAGTGAAACTAAGGTGCCGATTCCGTCTCTGTTGGCCACTGCAGCGGTTCATCACGGTTTGCTTAATCGTGGACTTCGCGGACAGGCGGGATTAATTGTCGAAACTGGTGAGCCGAGAGAGGTTATGCATTTTTGCCTTTTATGTGGCTATGGTGCTAATGCAATTAATCCTTATATGGCTTTTGAGATACTTGATGATTTGCATCGACAGGGTGATCTACCCACCAGGATCGAGTCGATCCAGATTGCGGATAACTATATTGCCGCAGTAAAAAAGGGTATCCTGAAAACGATGAGTAAAATGGGTATCTCGACACTGCGAAGCTATGCCGGTGCCCAGTTGTTTGAGGCGATTGGACTGCATAGTTCCGTCATTGATGAATATTTTACAGGTACAAGTTCACGCATTAGTGGAATAGGCTTGAATGAAATAGCTCAGGAAGCACTTGCTCGGCATCGGTCGGCTTTTGAGCAGCGCCCCGCCGGGGCGCTTGAGCTGGATTTTGGTGGTGAATATCATTACAGACACACAGGTGAACGGCATCTCTGGAACCCGATCACGGTTTCACGATTGCAACATGCGGTTAAATTTGACGATGCGAACGCTTATGCTGATTATTCACGGGCGGTGAATGAGCAATCGCGGCACTTGTGCACTTTGCGGGGTTTGTTTGAGTTTGTTCCCGGCCGTTCGGTTCCGATTGATGAAGTTGAACCTGCAGAGCAGATTGTGAAAAGATTTTGCACCGGTGCTATGAGTCACGGCTCTATCAGCAAAGAGGCGCATGAATGCGTGGCGATCGCGATGAATCGTTTGGGTGCAATGAGTAACACGGGTGAAGGTGGTGAGAATCCATCAAGGTATGTTCCTGAGCCCAATGGTGACTCGAAGAACTGTGCTATAAAACAGGTCGCCAGTGCCCGATTCGGTGTTACTGCAAATTATCTTGCCCACGCTAAGGAATTGCAAATTAAGATAGCGCAGGGGGCAAAGCCGGGTGAAGGCGGCCAGTTGCCGGGACACAAAGTAACCGAGGAAATCGCCGTGATGCGATATTCTACCCCGGGAGTGACACTGATATCGCCGCCGCCTCATCACGATATATATTCGATTGAGGACCTGGCGCAGCTTATATACGACCTCAAGTGCAGCAATCCGGGTGTTAAAGTATCGGTTAAGCTTGTTGCCGAAATTGGTGTTGGGACGATTGCCGCCGGTGTTGCCAAAGGCAACGCTGATGAGGTGCTTATCAGCGGCCATGACGGCGGAACCGGCGCAAGTCCGCTTTCTTCGATCAAACATGCAGGTTGCCCCTGGGAGCTCGGCCTGGCGGAAACGCAACAGGTCCTTGTAATGAACGGCTTGCGCGATCGAATAAGGGTTCAAACGGATGGTCAGTTGAAAACCGGCAGGGATGTTGTTGTCGCAGCGCTGCTCGGAGCCGAGCAATTCGGTTTCGGGACCGCCGCTCTGGTGACACTTGGGTGTACATTATTGCGGAAGTGCCATGAAGGTGCCTGCGCGTATGGAATTGCCACACAGGACCCGGAACTGAGGGCGCGATTTGCGGGTAAGCCGGAATACATTCAGCGATTTATGTTTTTTGTGGCTGAAGAAGTGCGTCAAATTATGGCTCAGCTTGGCTTTAGAAAATTTGAAGATATGATAGGTAAAGTAAAGCACCTGAATGTTCAAAAAGCGACCGACCATTGGAAAGCAAAAGGCCTTGATTTTACTTCTATTTTCCATCAATTGGATGTTACCGATGGCAGAGCCATACACCTTAGCTCCAAGCAGCCGGTTAAGATTAATGACCATATTGATTGGCAGATTTTGGAGAAAGTAAAACCGGCTGTTGAAAAGAAAAAAAATATCGTGATCGAAATGCCGATTCGCAATACGAATCGAACAGTAGGGGCAATTCTGAGTAATCACATAGTGAAAAGATACGGTGCTCAGGGATTACCGGATGATTCTATTGAAATTATTTTCCGCGGTTCGGCGGGCCAGAGTTTTGGTGCTTTTCTTGTACCCGGTATAACTTTAAAACTTATCGGTGAGAGCAATGACTATCTGGGCAAAAGCCTTTCCGGCGGTCGAATAATTGTCAAGACGCCTGAAAAATCAAACTTTACGGAACATGAGAATATTATTGTCGGTAATACACTTTTATACGGCGCCACATCCGGCGAAGTGTTTATTAACGGTGTAGCAGGTGAACGTTTTGCGGTTCGCAACAGCGGGGCGGTAGCTGTCGTAGAAGGTGTTGGCGACCATTGCTGTGAGTATATGACCGGTGGAACGGTTATAGTGCTTGGCCAGACGGGATGTAATTTTGCCGCGGGCATGAGTGGGGGCATTGCCTATGTCCTTGATGAGATGCAGTTGTTCGATACTCTTTGCAATCTTGACATGGTGGAGTTGGAAAGCGTCTGGAAGGAAGATGATAAACAATTGTTAAAGGGTTTAGTTGAGCGTCATTTGAAATTGACCGGCAGTGTGCAGGCGGGACGTATTTTGGAAGCATGGCCGGATATGGTTGGTAAATTTGTTAAAGTCGTCCCGATAGATTATCGCAAGGCTCTGGAGAAGATGAGAGCAGCCGAACAGCGCGACACTGATACGACACCTGCAACTGAGGAGGTGTTTTATGGGTGAGCCCAAAGCATTCTTGAAGCACAAACGCCGGCCTGTCGGGTATCGGCCGATTGAAGAACGGGTTCATGACTTCAGGGAACTGGAATTGCCGCTGAGTCCGGATGAAATCTATCAACAGGCAAGAAGGTGTATGGATTGCGGCATACCTTTCTGTCATGGTATAGGTTGTCCGTTGAAAAATTCCATTCCCGACTTAAATGAGCTGGTGTACAAGGATCGTTGGGAGCAAGCTTGCCAGATGCTTCATTGGACCAATAATTTTCCTGAGATTACCGGCCGTCTCTGTCCGGCTCCATGCGAGACGGCGTGTACACTTGGAATCAGTGACGAACCCGTCCTTATTCGACATATAGAGTACCAGATTGTTGAAAAAGGTTTTGAACAAGGCTGGATCAAGCCGATGCCGCCCGAACAAGAGACAGGTAAGCGTGTTGCCGTCATCGGCTCAGGTCCTGCCGGCTTGGCTGCTGCGCAGCAATTAGCGCGAGCGGGACATGATGTCGTTGTCTTTGAAAAGGATGAGCGGATCGGAGGATTGTTGCGTTACGGTGTTCCGGATTTCAAGATGGAAAAACATATTATCGACCGAAGACTGGAACAATTGCGGGCTGAGGGAGTTCAGTTTCAGACAGGTGTGAATGTCGGCAGTGACCTTTCCGCTCACTATCTGCAGAAAATGTTTGATTGTATCTGCCTGACGATGGGAGCGGGTCAGCCTCGTGACCTTAATATTCCCGGAAGAGGATATGAGAATATTCTGTTTGCGATGGAATACTTGACCGCACAGAATAAAATAAATTCCTCTGAGCCGTTTGATGAGCGGGAATTTGTTACTGCTAAAGATAAAATCGTAGTTGTCATCGGTGGTGGAGACACAGGCAGTGATTGTGTTGGAACCGCGAGTCGGCAGGGGGCGAAAAAAATATATCAATTGGAAATTTTACCGAAGCCGCCTGAGAGACGCCCTGAAGATACACCCTGGCCGATGTGGCCGCGGATTATGCGAACTACTTCATCCCATGAAGAGGGTTGTGAACGGCGGTGGTCGATAAGCACTAAAGAATTTACAGGGGGCGCCGGAATCATTGCTGATAAATTGCACGCATGTGAAATTGAATGGTTTAAAAAGAAAGGTGACTGGAAAATAAAAGAAATACCCGGCACCGATTTTGTCCTCGATGTGGACCTGGTAATTCTTGCAACGGGATTTGTTCATGTTGTTCATGAAGGTCTGATCAGGGATATGGAATTGAAACTCGATGACAAAGGCAATGTGGCGGTTGATGATTACCAGACCAACAATCCACAGGTTTTTGCCGCCGGTGATACGGTTTGTGGCCCTTCACTTGTTGTTCATGCAATTAATGGCGGACGAGAAGCGGCGGCCGCTATAGACCAATGGTTGTGTAAGAATGGCTGACCGCCTAAGCGGAAGGGTTGCCTTTGTTGTGTCTTTCTGGTGATATTGGGAAAGTGTCCCAACCTTCTATATAACAGTGACGGCAATTAACAATCCGACAATAACGGTTATCCAACCTGCAAATTCAATTATCCATCGAGTCATTATTATCTCTTTTGCACTTTATGTTCCATCAGGTAATTTCGGTCTTTGGAAGTTATTTTCTTTAGCCTATGGAAAGATTTATCCCGAAATGCCCGGCATTTTTCGGCGGCTGATACGTTAGTCAATTAAACACTGAATTTACGATTGTCTTCTTTAATCCTCTTTTGTAGAGCAGACCTCGGCCCTAAGCTCAGGATGTTACAACCATAAATATAATTTTGGGGAACTTTTACATTATTTATCCCGTTGATATCATTGCTTTGTTAGAATGGGCAATGCACAAAATGATGGTTTTTTCCGCGCAAAATGACGTTTTTTTATGTAAAAGGACGACTCTTTTGGACCGATATTAGTTATAAAATTGTTAAATTTCTCAATTTTTATGGTATAATAGCTATATTATCGTATTTTGTCTTTGGTTGACTCTATTGCTGATGGTTGGTTTATAGTGTATTCCTGAAGCAGGGAAATGGAGTTATATCCCGAAGAAAAGAATCAGGGAGTCATAGGGGTCCGAGGGAGGAGTATTTTTAGGAATTATTAAGACAATCACCGTTTGGTATGTTGCCAAAGCGGATTTCATCTATAATTTGACCTTTTGAAGGAGGTATATTATGTGTAGAAGAATTTGTTGTCTGTGCGCTATTCTAATTTTATTTGTGGCTTCAGGCATTCCTGCTTATGCAGCAGTTCCTATTGAAGTAGAAAACTATAGTTTCGAGATACCCGACGATAACCAGAAGCACGACATTGATGTAGGTACACCTGGTGTAGTTACAGGCTGGGCCAGAGAAGATCCGACCACTTCGGCAGGCCGTGAACTCGGCTGGACACCCACGACAGGAACTTATACGGGTTTTATGGGTAAAAATGCCGTGATTTACAACCTTACTGATTTTCTGTTAATGGCCGGAGATCAGTTTCAAATGATATATGATGCAAGATCTACCTGGCAAGGAAGCAATTTGTTGGCGCAATTATATTATGATGACGAAGGAGAGCGGATAGTATTCGCCACAACAACTGTAGATTTGTCACAGCAGAACACGTATAAGACTTTTATTATTGACAGTGATGCGGCTGGTCCCGTTGTGAACGATCATAAGATAGGTATCCAGTTCAAACATGAATATGTTGAAGGCTTGTGGCCCGATGATAATATTTGGGCCGGCATTGACTATATTGAGCTGTTTCTTACAAGTCCTCTTATGAGGGCACAGAATCCTTCCCCGGAAAACGAAAGCTCATACGGACAGACAAGCGTTGAACTTACGTGGGCTCCGGGACCCAATACGCCTTCTGTGGACAGCTACAATGTGTACATTAGTAATAATTGGGCTGATGTCAACGATGGCGCACCCGCTGCAGACAAGGGTTCGGCTGGTACCGCGAGCTTTTCTGTAGGCGATCTTATTAAAGGCCAGACGTATTACTGGCGAATCGATACGGCTATTGGAGCCGATGTTTATCGAGGTAATATCTGGAGCTTTACAATTATTCCAACAAGCGCATATAAGCCTGTTCCTGCTGTTGGCGCGGAATATGTTTCTGTGGAGCCGGTGCTGAGCTGGGCGGCAGGGACTGGTGCTGTCGAGGGACACGTTGTATTATTAGGTGAGGATTTCGACGATGTTAACAATGCACCTGTAGGTCTTTCAGGTTCGCTTCCTTTTAGAGCATTTATATCAAATCCGGCTGACACGAATTGGGCGCCGTCGGAAGCCGGGCTTACTGTGCTTGATACTTCAAAGACTTACTACTGGCGTATTGATGAGGTCGAATCTATATTTTTAAGGACGATTCACAAAGGTGATGTCTGGAGTTTTACAACTGTACCAATTAAAGGACTTGGCTCGATCACACGTGATTTATATGAGGGGATATCAGGTGGCACCGTTGCCGAACTGACCGACGATCCGAATTTTCCGGATAATCCAAGTTCCACCGGATATCTGACCAATTTCGAGGCTCCACACATGGCAATCAGTGAATATGGTTCCCGTGTATATGGCTGGCTCTATGTGCGCAATGCAGGTGAATATACGTTCTGGATCGCCAGTGGTGAGAACAGTCAATTATGGTTTGGTGATCATCCTACCACCGCCTCAATAATTGCCTTCGTGGACGGTGAAGATGGGAGGGAAGGCTGGACTCAACCGCGCGAATGGGACAAATATCCGGAAGTTCAACAATCGGCCCCGTTATATCTGGCAGGCGATGGCAGCTTGTATTACATTATGGTGCTGCATAAGAAAGGTTGGGGCTACGATAATCTGTCGGTGGCCTGGAGCGGGCCTGACAGCAATGGCGTGCGAGAGATTATTCCTGGGACTAGTTTGATACCTTTTAATCAGGTCACTCTGGTTGCGGCTTCTGGTCCGAATCCACATAATGGTGCAATAGATGTATATAGGGACTCTATCCTTAGCTGGGTTCCAGGAGAGTATGCAGCAAAACACGATGTGTACCTGGGCACTGATGAAGAAGCCGTAACGAATGCCACTACAATTTCACCTGAATATAAAGTTACTAATGATATAGGTTCTGAAAGTTTTAATCCCGGTCCCTTGGAGTTGAATACAACCTATTACTGGCGAATTGATGAGGTTAATGAAACAAATCCCGATGGTCCGTGGGTAGGTAAAGTTTGGAGCTTTACTGTGGGCAATTTCCTGGTTATAGATGATTTCGAGTCCTACAATGATATTACTCCCGGAGAAGAGGGCAGTAACAGGATATTTTTAACTTGGACTGATGGATATGATAATCCTGCGATAAACGGTTCGACAGTTGGTTATCCGGCTCCTGTTTTTGCAGATGGTGAGCACTTTGTTGAAACCGGGACCGTTCACGGTGGGAGTCAATCAGCACCAGTATTATATAATAATACGACGGCAAGTGTGTCGGAAGTTTCAGTGAGTACTGGGGACCTGGCTATTGGCCGGGATTGGACCATAAATGCGCCGGAGAGATTATCGATGTGGATTCATGGCGATCCGAATAATGCCGTCACTGAACGAATGTATGTCAAGGTTAATAATACCAAGGTTGACTACGATGGTGACCTAGCTCAGGAAGAATGGCAGGAGTTTTCTATTGACCTGGCTTCTTTAGGCATCAACCTGAGCAATGTCACGACTCTTACTATTGGCTTCGAGAGGACCGGCACAACCGGTGGTGAAGGTATTGTATTTATTGACGACATTCGGCTGTATTTGCCCGAATAGCAATAGTCGGTCGAACAGCAACTGCGTTAATATAATAGATTGAAGTATTTCAGGCCTATATCGATTTATTCGATGTAGGCCTTTTTTTGACTCATTTCCGGATTTTGAATGAGGCTTGTGCAAAAGCATGTAATGTAATATACTTTTTAGGAACCTGAATTTTGTAAATAACACAAAAAAGGGATTACAATGTCTAAATTCCGGAAAAGTAATGTTGCGATGTTTTTGTTAACATTTGTTTTGATTTCGGTTTTGGTCCGGGCAAACGAAAATAACAAGCCTGAAACGGGAATGTCACAGGTGCCGGAGAAAACCCGTATCCTTCGCGACCTGGTATATGTTCCTGACGGCCATGAACGGCAAAAACTCGATTTGTATCTTCCTACCCAAAGTGAAAACCCGGCTTCTTTGCCGCTGATTGTCTGGGTGCATGGCGGTGCGTGGATGGCCGGCAATAAGGAAGATTGCCGGTCCGCTCATTTTTTGAAGTATGGTTACGCCGCAGCCAGCATTAATTATCGTCTCAGTCAACATGCGATCTTTCCGGCACAGCTTGAAGACTGCAAAGCCGCTATTCGTTTCCTGCGTGCCAACGCAAACCAGTACAACATCGATCCGAATCGAATCGGCGTATGGGGTGCGTCCGCCGGGGGACATTTGGTCTTGCTTCTTGGTACCACCGGTGATGTGAATGACTTTGACAAAGGGCCTAACCTGCATGTTTCCAGTAAGGTCCAGGCGGTATGTGATTATTTCGGGCCGTCGGATTTTACAAAAATGAGCGATTTCGAAAGCGAAGTTGACCATGATGCCCCGGATTCACCCGAGTCAAAACTCATTGGTGGGTCGGTGCAGGAAAATAAAGAAGCCTGCAAAAGAGCCAATCCCATTACATATATTAGCAGGAATGACCCGCCGTTTCTAATCTGTCACGGCGATAAGGATATGACCGTTCCATATAATCAGAGTGTTCTTCTTAATGATGCTTTGAAAAAAGCAGGTATTGATGTGAAATTTCATACCGTCAAGGGCGGTGGGCATGGTTTTCAAGATCCCAAAATTGGCCGGATAGTCCTTGAGTTCTTCGACAAACACCTTAAAAAAGCCGAAAAAGAGCCGTCTAAATAAACGGTTGTTTTAATATTTTCAGACATATATATTCTGTGAAGTCACCTTACTTTGCCATCGAGCTTAATTATTCGATACCAAATTCCGAATGAAGCTTGCATAAAAGCCGCTAAGTGTATATGATTTTGGCGACAATATCATAAAGAAAATCAAATGTGGAGTGGACAATGGCGCATAAATTCATAAGTAAGATTGAGCCGGGCGAGACAATCAACGATATTTATATAGTTAGAGACCCCATTCTCAGGAGCACAACCCGAGGTGATCTCTATATAGCAATGCATCTTTCGGACCGTAGCGGTCAATTGAACGGGCGAATGTGGCAGGCGACTGAAACGATTTACAAGGCGCTGCCGAAACCCGGCTTTGTTCATATCCAGGGACGTAGCGAGCTTTACCAGAATAACCTGCAGATTATTATTAATAACATCAGCGTAGTAGATGTTGATAAAGTCTGCATCGATGATTTTCTTGCCAAGACAAAAAAAGACGTCAAACAGATGTTCGAAGAGCTGAAAGAAATGGTAAACCGAATCCGAAATCCACAGCTCAGGGCGATAACGGAAGAGTTTCTGGCGGATGATGAGCTTATGGAAAAATTCTGCAATGCCCCCGGTGGGATGAAGCTGCATCATGACTGTATCGGCGGGCTGCTGGAGCACGTTCACAATATGCTAAGGGTAGCTGTTGCAATATTACCGTTATACCCGAACTTACAGGCCGACCTTGTGCTTACGGGGATATTTCTTCATGATATAGGTAAAACCGAGGAGCTTTCATACGATATGGCCTTTTCATATACCGACTCGGGCCAGCTCATCGGCCATATTGTCAAAAGCATTCTTATGGTAAATAAAAAGGTCGATGCTTTGAAGGCCAAAAGAATACAAATAGAGCAGGAGGTTGTGGATTCCCTTGGGCATATTATTCTTTCACATCACGGCGAATATGAATATGGCTCGCCGAAGCTGCCGGCTATGCCCGAGGCCTTTATGGTTTACTATATTGATGACCTGGACGCCAAGCTCAACATGGTGGAATCGGCGATTGACGAAGAACAAAGCGATTCAAACTGGACCGCCTGGAAAAATGCACTTCAAACCCGGTTGTATAAAAAACGTATGGAATAACGCTTCCTTCTAATTGTGCCCGGAGTGACAAAGGCTTGTGAGAAGTCTGTGATATAGGATACGCTAATTAGATGTTCTGCAGGGTAGCCCGTTCCATAACAATACCGGAAAATCGCCATACTTTCTCGAATTTATCGTATGGCATTAACATAGCGCCTGTAATGGGGTCGGCGACGGCAACCGCATGGTCAAGAACTTCAAGCACCACAAGACAATGGTCAACAAGAAAGGTATCTCTTACGATTACTAAGGTCACTCCTGCTTTTCTAAGCTGTTCGATGGAGTCGAATTGGCGGTATTTACATTTTAGCCCTTCAGCGCCGTAGCGGTTTTGCAGGGCCGAGCAAAGCAAAGCCGGTAAAGTACCGGCGACAGGACTTGTATGAGACAGTACGGCTATTTCACCCTCGTCGGCGTTTAAGCCCAATTTTTCAAGAGCTGTTACTGCCGCTGCCGGGCCACAGGTGTATTTTGTACTCTGGCGGCAAATACCGTTTTTATCAAATCTCGTTGTCAGATTCGAGAGATGATCTTTTATCAAAGCCGGAACGAGAAAAGGCAGAATTGAGGACCAGGTGATTAATCCGATCATCAGAATACATACGAGAATTTTTTCCCATTTGCGAGGCAGACGTGACAGCGGAATAGTCATGCCCATGGAAATAGACAGAGATAGAATGACAAATCTTATTCGGCCGGCTGCCAACCAGGAAAAGGGCTGGACAAAATACAGCTCATTTTTAATTCGAGCCATGAGGAGTATTAAGATTAGTATGCAGGAGAAAATATAGCCTAAAATCCAGTAAGGTTTGCGAAAACCTGATAAAACTCTGCCTATAATAATGCCTAAGGCAGTTACCAGAATAACACCTGCAGTCTCAAGCCACGGATTCATTTTCTACCCTCTTCAGTATATTCCTGCCACCCAAAACCATCTTATCAAGTTGGGATTGTCAAGTCAAGAAAATTATGATTGGCGGTGCAGAATGGACTTTGAACAATATCACAATTTATAACAGTGGAGACACATGGTTGATTGGATCGAGAATTAATAATCAAAAACCCTTTCCTTGACCTTAATCCGGTGCTTTAATACCGCGGTAGGTCTATACTTACGGCAGTTGTAATTAAAGAGGATGCTTTTAGTGATATTGCAGGCCCGATAAATAGCAGCGTTGCAGAATTTTTCTCGGTTTTGTGCCTTTGTAGTTCCGTCCTGCTGTTTATGTGCCGATAAAATCCAGAACCAGAGGTTTATAATGAAGTTTGGGTAAAAGATATGGATAAAATATTGCCTATATTGTAAACTGCTATAAAATGCAATATAATGACATAAATTAAAAGACGATATATCACAAAAAGCACTGCCAAAAAGGAGAGTAATAATGAAATTTACCCGGATAATGAAGATAGGAATTTTGCCAATAATAATGTTTGGCCTTACAGGCTGTTTTTCTTCCAATCCGGAAGATATACAGGCATTTGCGATGCCACATATGGTCAATACGACTACCGATACTTATGTCTTACAGCCGCCGGATGAAGTTATTGTGTATTGTACGAAGGTGCCGGAAATTCACGAGCAACGGCAGAAGATTCGCCCCGACGGGAAAATAAGCTTTGAGGGTGTGGGGGAATTAGAAGCAGCAGGGAAAACTCCGGAACAACTTGCAATTGATCTGCGAGTGAAAGTTTTAGATCTTTACAAAGCGGACCTGGTTGGCGAAAAATCTATCGATCTACGAGTGTATTCGTTCCAAAGTAAAGTTTATTATGTATTGGGACAAGTTTATCAACCCGGCCCGCGGATTTACACAGGACGTGATACAGTGTTGACTGCTTTGGCTCTGGCACAACTCAATCCAATGGCCTGGAAAGAGCGTATCCAGATTATAAGACCATCATACGATGAAAATGTTGAGGCTAAAATATTTGAATTAAACTTTGACCGTATGATAGCGCATGGCGATACCAGGATGAATGTTCTGTTGCAGGAAGGTGATGTGATTTATGTGCCACCTACTATTTTGGGATGGATGGCTTTGAGGATAGAAGAGGTGATGCGGCCGATTGCACGTGCTTTTAGCGGAGTCTATACCGTCAGGCGTGGTCTTGACAACGATCGCTATTATTAATAAACATTTCCCAGATACGTATTGTATTATCCGGAAGGGATAGTCCAGTTAATAGAGCAGAGGGGGTATTTCTATGCCCGGTCGTACTAAACTTGCATCGATTCATTTTGCCGGCACGGCATGGTTTATTCTGTGTGTTGGTTATATTGGAATTTTAGCTCTGCTACAAGCCGGTGTTAAGTGGTGGGTATTATTTTCCCTCTCTGGGTATGGTGCATTAATAACTTTAGTACTGATTAGTTTGTACCTTTTCGCTATTTTCAGAGGGATTAGCAGCAGCCAGAAAGTAAAAGTGGAACATCCGCTGACCAACACAAAACAATACACTTTTTTCTATGTTACGACTCCATTTTTAGGTGCACTTGCAGGCTGTCTTGGAATGATCGGTGTGGAGGCATTCAGCCGGTTTTTATTGGGTATTACCCTGGGAACTCTGGGGACAACATTTCTGGTTTGGGTAATAATCGATCCTGTTATTGGATTGCTGGAAATGCTGTTACCGGCAAGCCGAAAGCATCATACCAAGCGAATGGCTCAGGCTAAAGCTGAAAAAGAAGGTAAACAAAGGGACAATCAGCGTCTATTGACCGAGATTGCGGCAATGGAAGAATCGGACCAGTACCAATGGCAGGAACAGTTGAAACTACAAGCGGAACAGCTTGCTGAATTATTGGCGGCCGAGGGATTTGATTTCGAACAGGCAGAACGTCGAGCTATTGGAATTGGAGCCGGTGCCTGGCATATTGGGGGGCTTAGTTGCATGCGAGAACTTCGCGATATGGCGATAGAAATATGTACAGAGAAGTATAATAATAGGGATATTGTCGATTACATTTCTTTCTGGTGGGACGGAATAGGAAGCTGGCGAAGTCCCTCCCTCGGTTAGATTAAAAGTATCTATTAGCCGGGCGAGGGTGCTAATCTTGTCTCACGAGTCATATTTTTCACTTTTTTAGAGTACACTCAATAATAATTGTATGTGTTCCTGCTTAACCTGCCTTCCTATTAAAGTGCTTTTTAAGTTTTATCTCGACTTTATCGTTCAGTTTGAAAGGTTTTATTACTATATGTTTAGGATGTATTTCCTGCTCTCCTCCAACAGGATTATGGATATTCTTGGCCAACTTGCGTTAATAAATCGTTTTGTTGTATAGGAATTTTCACGCTTTATAAAAAGATAGACGTCCCCCCCTTCTGATTATTTCCCTCTCTCTTAAATAAATATTGTTAAGACTCGGGTTATACCAGCACCAGCTTAAAGATGTTTTTGCACATCCTGCTTAAAATAAACAGCACTCCCTGTCATTGATATATAATAATGACTGGGGCTTATTTTTCGTAACACAAAATTTTTCTTATTACAGTGCTCGTTTTCTGCGAAGCCAGCCAACAAGGCCAACACCGAAACCGCCCAACAGAATAGCACCC
>CAZMZR010000010.1:56810-59016 GCA_964570855.1 uncultured Pirellulales bacterium | reverse complement strand
GTCTGAAGTTTAATGTAAATTATGTGCAATTGAGATTTAAATATCCTACTGAATTGCTTATAATAATATTGCTTCTGACGTTTTGCAGGACCTAATTAAGAGATTTAAATGGCGAAGGTAGAACTGAAACAATTGACTGATGCTCAACTGCTCTCCCGGTACTCAACCGGAGATGAGACGGCGTTTCGTCTTCTCGTCAATCGCTATAAAGACGGTCTTTATTCATTTTTAAGGCAGTTCCTGAACCGTCAGGACCTTGTCGAGGACGTCTTTCAGGAAACCTTTTTACAGCTATTCAACAGCAGGGACAGCTTCGATACAAGCCGGCCGCTGCGACCCTGGCTGTTTACAATAGCTGCAAATAAAGCGAAAGACGCCCTTCGCAAATGGCAGCGCACGTCCGCTATTCCAATCGGTTCCATAGCGGATTCGCAGGATTTATCTTTTAACGAGATGCTCAATACTCTGACTTCAGATAATACCCTGCCTTACGAAGAGCTGGAGAGGGACGAAACTGCGTTGCGTGTTGGGCGAGTTATAATGGATATGCCGGAAAATCTTCGGGAAATCTTGATTTTAGCTTATTTTAACAAATTTTCTTACAAACAAATGGCCGAGATTTTAAGTATACCTATAGGAACGGTGAAAAGCAGATTGCATACGGCTGTTGGACGTTTTGCAAAAGACTGGAAATCATCGAACGGGAGCAAAAAACCTAAATGAATCCGCTTAACGACGATCAGAAACAGTTAATATTTGATTATTGTATAGGTTTGACCTCCGAAGAACATACCGCCGAAGCCGAGGCGTTAATATCATCCAATCGCCAAGCAGCAGAGATACACTCCAGACTTAAAGCCACTTTAATACCGCTTGATAGTATAGAGGCCCAGGTGTGTCCGGATGATTTGGTTGAGAATACAATTTCCTTTGTAAGTGAACATATAAATTCAGGTCAACTTCAACTTGAGCAACTGCTTGAAGCCGAGCAGACGAAAAAAGCTCCTATTAAGATAGGCTTCTGGCGAAATTTAACCGAGATGGCGACTGTAGCAGCATCGATTATGCTCATTGTCGGAGTTTTAGTGCCTTCGCTGGGCTTTGCACGTCAGAAATATTGGCAGAAGAAATGCGGAATGCAATTGGGTAGTTTCTTCCAGGGTTTGAGGAATTATGCTGACGACCATGATGGCCGTCAGCCTTCTGTTGCGACAACAGCAGGAGCACCATGGTGGAAAGTCGGCTATCAGGGCACAGAAAATCAATCGAATACCCGCAGGATTTACCTGCTGGTTCTGGATAAATACGTCAAACCCGAAATCTTCGTTTGCCCCGGCAATAAATCCGGGAAAAATGTAAAAATAGAACCCTCTCTTTTAAGAACCTATAAAGATTTTCCCGATAGACAGTGTGTAACATTCAGCTTCCAAATAAGCTGCGGCAAAACACAGGGCGGCAAACTGCTTTGCCGAAAGGCCATAATGGCGGATTGGAATCCGATTTTCGAAGAACTACCTAATTTCGACAGTACTTTTAGAGTGCATTTAGACAAGAAGTCATTAACTGTTAACAGCAGCAATCATAATCGCCGCGGGCAAAATGTTCTGTTCGGTGACGGCAGGGTCGAGTTTCTAAAAACTCGCTTTACCGGTATTGCACAGGACGATATATTCACCCTGCAGGATACCGATGTATATCAGGGGGATGAAGTGCCTTCCTGCGAGACAGACTTTTTCCTCGCTCCGTAAACCACTTTGAAAATCATTTCCCGGCTGTAACAAACTTATCCCGAGCGTGGTACCTGCATACCTGATGTGAGTTTTTTATTCCAGTAAACCGTAATCTCTCAGTGTCTGTTTGAGAATTGCTTTTTTGCTTTCTTCCAAAGGTGTCATCGGCAGGCGTAATTCTTCCGGTGCCATGTTCAGCATTGCCATTGCCGCTTTGATAGGAATCGGGTTCGTCGCCAGGGTCAGCATATTTTTGCACAGTGCGAACAATTTTTTGTGCCATTGCCGGGCCGAGGCCAAGTCACCTTCAAGAATTAAGTCGGTCATTGCTTTGACATCGGCCGGAACGATATTAGCCACTACACTGATAACACCTTTGCCCCCGATCGAAGCCAAAGGCAGCGTCAGCGAATCGTCGCCCGATATAATCGTTATATCGCATCGAATTGCAATTTCGCTGGCCTGGTCGAGGCTGC
>CAZMZR010000010.1:35982-56710 GCA_964570855.1 uncultured Pirellulales bacterium | reverse complement strand
GATATAATCGTTATATCGCATCGAATTGCAATTTCGCTGGCCTGGTCGAGGCTGCCGGTTGCTTCCTTAATCGCTACAATGTTTTCAATTTCGGCCAGACGTGCGATAGTTTCGGGTGTCATTCCGGCTCCGCATCTGCCGGGTATGTTATATAAAACCATTGGCAGGTCAACCTCTTCTGCAATTGCTTTGAAATGCTGGTAAAAACCTTCCTGTGTCGGTTTATTGTAGTAGGGCGTAACCTGTAAAGACGCATCTGCTCCGACACTTTTTGCGTATGCGGTTAATTCTATCGCTTCGGCGGTGCTGTTTGAGCCGGTTCCGGCAATGACAGGAACTCGTCCGTCAACGATTTCCACGATCCTGTTTATTACCTGTTTATGTTCCTCGTGGCTTAACGTAGGCGATTCACCGGTTGTTCCAACCGGTACAATCGCATCTATACCATTTTCCAACTGGAACTCAATCAGCTCGTCGAGTGTTTGATAATCGATTTCACCGTCCTGAAATGGTGTTACCAGCGCTACCATTGCTCCTGTAAACATCTTAATTCTCCTAATTCGAACGTGCCGATACTTAGTCCGCAGTCAGCATTCAACGAAATATCGACTAAGAGCCGAACTTATTAATCAACTCTATCATTTCGGCGGTTGCCTGTCTTATACCTACAAAGACAGCTCGTGCTATGATACTGTGTCCAATATTGAATTCGCAAAGATCTCTAATCTGTGCAACTTCTGCAATATTGCGATACGTCAGTCCATGTCCTGCGTGAACTACTAATTTATTCTCCAATGCAAAGTCTTTACCAAATATCAGCTCATTTAAGCTTTGTTTGACAGCTCCTTGTGTTTTGGCGTTAGCATATTTACCGGTATGCAGCTCAACAGCATCGCAGCCGGTTTGGGCCGAGGCCGTTATCTGTTCTTTATCCGGCCTGATAAATGTGCTTACTAAAATGCCTTTTTTGTGCATCCTTCCGACGATCTCGGCAAGGCGTTTTATGTTTCTCACGCAGTCCAGACCGCCTTCGGTTGTCAGCTCTTCCCTTTTTTCAGGAACCAGTGTTACCTGGTCGGGCCTGATTTTTTCGGCGATTTTGACAATCGGCTCTGCCATGCACATTTCCAGATTCAACTTACAGCCGACGGTTTCTTTAAGCAGACGTACATCCCGGTCGCAGATATGACGCCTGTCCTGCCGCAGGTGGACTGTGATTCCGTTCGCCCCCGCTAATTCGCATTCTGCCGCCGCCCAGACAGGGTCAGGCTCATCCGTAAGCCGAGCTTGCCTTACGGTCGCTACGTGGTCGATATTTACGTTAAGTACGGCCATCTTTTACCTCGATAAAACTGTTGAATTATAACAACGTGATACATTAAGACAAGCAAAATCAAGCAGGTTATCTCTTCCTTTACCTAACCCAGGATTCTCAATAAAAACCTTGCGTTGAATACATATTCGCATATCCACTTAGCACCTTACTTGCTAACCAGATGCAAATCAAACCATAAATTATTCTTGGGAACCACCTGGCTATCTCAGTAAAGTAGAGTTCGGCCTTGTCGCCGGAAATTTCAGCTATTTTATCAACTGTTTTCTCAAGCTCGCCGCTCTCCTCGCCAATCTGCCAAATATTGCGATATTCTAAAGGCAACCGGTCGGAGAATCCCTCACAGGCTGTATTTCCCGCTGCGGCACTTTTTGCACCGCCTTCAAAGAATCCGGACATAGCTATATTACCGGTGAGTTCCATTGCCTGTGTAAGGCATTTAGTGATGGGTACGCCGGCTTTATAGAGCATATTAAACGCCCGGCAATATCTGCTTATCGAGAGCTGCCAAACCGCCTGGCCTACAATCGGAATCCGCAGTATGAAATTATCCAGAATATTACTTAGGTTACGATCTCTTCGCATAAGTTTATAAATGAACAGGATTATGAAAAATGACAAATAAAAAAAGGCTAAAACTTTAAATACTCTAAAAAAGTACCCGCCGAGAGTTACGTTTCCTAAAAACATATCGGGAATTGGTATAATAAAAGCACTGATAGTGAGAACGAAAAATGGGAGTATTAATCCTTTTTTAATAATCCTTAACAAACGCATTCTAAATTCGTACCAATTCGCGAGCAATCTGAAACATTCCGGTAATTTGCCTGACATTTCTGCGGTTTCCACCAACATCACATCCAGTCGGCCAAAGGCTTTTTTGTGTTTGGCCATTGATTCCGATAAGCTGTTACCCTCTGATATGGATTTGTGTACCTGTGAGAAAATTTCTCCGTAATACCCGTGCAATCCCGCTTGCACCGTGCTAAGTGACCTAAGGATAGGTAATCCCGCATCGAGTAAAACAGCGAGGTCGTGATAAAATGCTTCACGTTTGGCGGTTATATTCATACAATCAACTTTTTAGATTACGATACAAGATGGCATACAATTTCAGACAAACAAGCATTTTACACTAAAAAATATTCTGTTGCCATATTCTATTTGGTGATTTACCATATCCGTTCATGGTATCGGTGTGAAGAGCTTCTTTTAAGATTAATCAGAACAATTGATGTATGTTAATAAGATAAATTTCATAATCTAATCTAAACAGGGTACAGATAACCTATGAAACTAAGCTGGGCTACACGAATTACAATTGTTCGAATATTGCTGGTAGTCCCTTTTGTCGGCTTTATGCTGAAGATCAACGATACTATGCTTAGTGACACCGCCCAAAACGCGATGCGGCATGTCTCAATAATAATCTTTTTGGTTATGGCCGTCAGTGACGGTATTGACGGATATATGGCCAGAAGGAACAACCAGATTACCAAACTCGGCGCGTTTCTTGACCCGATTGCCGATAAGTTACTTATTACGTGTGCGTGTCTGCTGCTGGCTTCTAAAAGGGGACATGTTAACGGTTTTACGCTGCCGACAACTGTTGTGGTGTTAATAATCGGCAAAGACCTGATATTGATGATTGGTTTTGTAATTGTCTATTTCATGACTTCGCGGTTCTTTATCTCTCCGGTGTTTATCGGAAAGCTTGCCACTACATTTCAATTATCGATGGTGGCGGGAATCCTGATTGCTCCTGAGGTCTCGGCGGTTTTTCCCGGGTGGATTTGGTTCCTGCGGTTTCTCTGGTGGTCGGCTGCGGGGACAGCTATTTTGGCAATCCTTATTTACATACGAAAAGGAAGTCGATATATTGAAGAATATGAACAGACAAATGCATCTGATAAGGTATAAATTATCACGGGAAATGTGTATGGGGGACTGATTAGTAGAATCCCATGTTCGAGAAATAAAAATGGCTGTGGAATTCGGCGAAATACCGGAGATTTTAGAAGAACTTCGTAACGGCAGAATGATTGTGCTTGTAGATGCCGAGGACCGTGAGAACGAAGGCGACCTGGTGTGCGCCGCCGAAAAAGTTACACCCGAGATTATAAATTTCATGGCCAGGTTCGGACGGGGGCTTATCTGCATGCCTTTGACACGGGATAAGTGTAATTCGCTCGGTCTGTATCCACAGGCGGTCGATAATACCGCCCGATATGGAACGGCTTTTACAGTCAGCGTTGACGCCGCCGACGGGATAGATACAGGTATCAGCGCGGCGGACAGAGCGCATACTGTCCATACAGCTATTGCAGATGAAGCCAAACCTACCGATCTTGCCCGCCCGGGTCATATTTTTCCCTTGCAGGCCAGGGATGGAGGCGTACTCGTTCGAGCTGGCCAGACGGAAGGCGCGGTGGACCTGATGCGTTTGGGCTCTTTGAAGTCTGCGGGTGTCATCTGTGAGATTATGAATGAGGACGGCACAATGTCACGTGTGCCGGAGTTACTAAAATTCTGTGAAAAACATAATCTTAAAATTACTTCGATCGCCAAACTTATCGAATTCCGCCTGCAGCGCGACAGTCAGATCAAACGTCTCGAATGCATTAGTTTACCCACCGACTACGGTGAGTTTAAGCTGATCGGTTATGAGAGCATTACTTCTTCTGAACCGCATCTGGCATTGTGCAAAGGCGGTATCGGTGAGCTTGACGAAGAGGGAAACCCTATCGAGCACGATGAGCCGGTTTTGGTACGTGTACATTCGGAATGTATGACCGGTGATTTGTTCCATTCGCAGCGGTGTGAATGCGGTTATCAGTTAATCACCGCGATGAAAATGATTGAACAGGCCGGAAGGGGGGCGTTAATCTATTTGCGCCAGGAAGGCAGAGGCATCGGCCTGATGAACAAACTGCGAGCTTATAAGCTCCAGGAACAGGGATTGGATACTGTTGACGCGAATCTGAAATTAGGTTTTATGGCCGACAAACGCGATTATGGAATCGGAGCACAAATCTGTCGGGACCTGGGACTTCGCAGCATTCGTATCCTTACCAACAATCCCAAGAAAATAAGCCGCCTCGAAGTTTATGGAATAAAGATTGTTGAGCAAATACCGCTGTTAGCCCAGCCGAGCAAGCATAACATCGACTACCTGCGGACAAAAAAATACCGTTTCGGTCATATGCTTGATAACGATTTATAGCGAGGCCGGGAACTTCAGAGACAAAAGTAATATATCCGGGTATATTTGAAACGTGAGTTCAAAGTGAGAACTAAAACTTTTACTAAAGTATTTCTGGTTTTGTCTTCGATATTTTTTTTGTTTAATGCAGGTTGCGGGCAAAAGTCGGCTCCTCTTGATATTTCCAGCGAGCCGGATAATGAGCGTGTGAAGCTTTCCATATATTCCCAATATTCGCCGGTGGAAATCGATATTATCCCCTTGACCGAGTTTGTTAGTGTCGGCGATGCCCAGCAGAGCCAGATCAATCTGTATGTCAGCCTGCTTGATTCATTCGGTTCCGAAATAAAGTCGCCCTGCGTTTTTCGCTTTGAGTTATATGAAAAGGTTCAGCGTTCGGCCGAGCCAAAGGGACAAAGGATTGTTATCTGGCCCGACATTGATTTAACCGAACCAGTTGAAAACAATCGGTACTGGCGTAATTTCCTGAGGGCTTACGAGTTCAATTTGCCGTTCGGGCCGGCGAGTAACCAAAGTTATATACTTGAGGTCACGTGTCTGTGCCCGACAGGCAAGCGTCTTACATCCGATTTCACCTTAGACACACAGAATGATTCCACAGGTTGAGTTACCTATAAAGCTTAAAGATACCTCGGAAATACCAGTTTTTTGTTACAAATCCGGTAAATATAACCTTGACGAAATAGCTGTTTAAATGGTATAAATACGTAAGAGTTTGATGTTATATAGATTAAACCCTGTGTTTTTAAGGGACAAGGGGTAGGTGTTTCATTTTGTATCTCAAAGATAATACAATAAACACTTGAATGATTATGAAAATCGGTTCTTTGAAATTGTATATTTAATAGTCAAGTTTACGACTTTTTATCACGTGGATAATTTTTATGGAATGAGGTCATTTCAAACCGGAGACCCTATGTATGATTTTCATACAGATATTTCAACTTTTGAATCATTATCTGTCGTTGTTATTTCCGCTTTACTTCAAATCTATTTAGTAGCCTGAACTTGAAGCTGCAATAGAAATACATTTATAAAGCAATAATTAATGTTTTATTTAAAAGAGTCAGATTTTTGGATATGAGGGCAAATGATATGTTTAATAAATCAATCTATATTTTATTGACTGCGTTACTTGTTGCAACGAGCGCGGTCCAGGCCGAAGTTGTGCTATCGACTGCCAACGGCAATGGTGCTGATACTTTTCTTTCGAATGATAGCCAGACCGGGACCGGCGGATCCGACGGAGCTCCGACGGCCGTCCATGGCACAGAAGGGGCTTTCGCTATTCGTAATTATGAGGGTGTACGTCAGAAGTTTGGATGCATACGGTTTGAGCTCACCGGTATTGCCGGTGATCTGTCCGGTGCTACGCTGAGCATAACTGTTACTATTTCAAACAGGGATAGAAACTGGCTCGTTTATGGTCTTGTTGACGAGACTCTCGACAACTGGGATGAAGCGACAACAAGCTACAGTAATGCCCCGGGGATACTTCCCGCAGCTTTGGGCTCTTTTGCCCTCGACGAGAGCAAGCTTCAACTGCTGGGGACGTTAAGTGTCCTGGAAAATACCCCAACCCGCGAAACTCCGAATGTTTATACCTCAATCACCACTGAACTAAACCTGGACAGCTTTCTACAAAGCGACACAAACAAACTCTTAACTTTTATTATAATTAATGAGAATAGCGATTCTAATGCGTCTTATTGGATTGCAACGAAGGAAGGTAATCTCGCTATGGCTCCGGCATTGACCCTTCCAAATGCAGCTTTCAGTGCGGCTATGAATCCATATCCAACTAATGGATCAGATGATGTACTCCGTGACGGTGTCGTTCTAAGCTGGACTCCGGGTGAGTCGGCCATAAGCCATGATATCTACTTTAGCAACGACTCCAACAGCGTCAGGGATGCAAACAGAACGAATCCGATGGATGTTCTGTTCATCGAGGGCCATGAACCGAATACTCTCGCTCTGGATCAGCTTAATTTCAGCCAGAGCTATTACTGGCGGGTCGATGAAGTCAGCGACACACCCGATCCCATCTATAAAGGACAAATCTGGAGTTTCACAACCGAGTCCTTTGCGTATTCAATCCCTGGTGAGTTGATAACTGCCACGGCCGACAGCAATGCGCCCGGGCAGGGACCTGAAAACACCATCAACAGTTCGGGCCTGGATGCTAATGACCTGCACTCAATCGACTCTGATAATATGTGGCTTACCGCAAAGGATGCGCCTGGGCCAGCCTGGATCAAATATGAGTTCGACAAACCCTATCAGCTGCATCAAATGTTGGTATGGAACTATAATGGAGAAACTATCCTTTCTATGTACGGCCTTAAGGATGTTGTCGTCGAGTATTCAACCGACGACATTAACTGGACACAAATAGAAAGCCTGCCCGAATTCTCACAGGCACCCAGTGAAGATGGTTATGCCTCTGATATTACCGTTGAATTCAATGGTGTGACAGCAAAGTACGTCATTATTACCGCTAACAGCAACTGGGGTATCAGTGACATCTTTGACCAATACGGTCTGAGCGAGGTGCGATTCTTGCAGATACCCACTCATGCAAGGCTGCCAAATCCGGCAGACGGGGCAAGTGATGCTGCTATTGATGTGACCTTAAGCTGGAGGGCCGGTAGAGAAGCGACTGGGCATGATGTGTACTTTAGCGGAGACCGGCAGGCTGTTATGGATGGAGCCGCGCGTGTTGATACTTTCAGCCAGACCAGCTACGGCCCATTGTCTCTGGAGCTTGGAAATACTTACTATTGGCGGATAGATGAAGCGAATAATAATGAAACCACCCCAATATGGCAGGGTGATATATGGAGTTTCTCAACGACTGAGTATCTTGTTGTGGATGACTTCGAGGCTTACAATGACATCGAGGCCGGACAAGAGGGCAGTAACCTGATCTTTTTGACGTGGATAGATGGAGTCGATAATCCCTCAGCGAACGGCTCGACCATAGGTTATTTTGAAGCGTACCAGCCTACTTTGGAATTCTCAATTGTTCATGGAGGTGACCAGTCAGTGCCGTTTATGTACGACAACAGCGTTGCGAGTTTATCAGAGGTTACAGTGAGCACTAATGACCTGGAAATTGGCCGGGACTGGGCTTCAGTTGCACCTGAAATGTTGTCATTGTGGTTCTATGGCGACCCGAACAATCCGACAACCGAACAGATGTACGTCAAGCTCAACGGCAATAAGGTCATATATGATGGAGAACCAAACAGTCTGTCAGAGGAAGCATGGCAGGAATGCAATATTGAACTGTCGGCATTTGGCATCGACCTAAGTAATGTCACGGAGCTTACTATCGGTTTTGAAAGAACCGGCACAACCGGCGGCTCAGGCATGATTTTCCTTGATGATATTCAGCTTTATACTCCAGTAAATGACCAGGCTGTCATTGCTTCAAGGCAGGATGAGTAGCTTTGGCTGTGGTTATAATAGGTTTTGATATGTGGCTCGAAGGGTATATATTTGCCTGGACTTATTTGGTGACCTGGCATTGATACACAATTGGGTTACAGTTTAATACAAATTCGGAGCCTATACCAATTGATTAGGTATAGGCTCTTTTTTTATGGGCTGAAAAGTTCTGTGTTTAATATACTACCTATTGACTATGATTATAGGACAAGGATCTGTATATAAACTTCTCATAGTAACGAATCGACCGCATATTTGCCTGTAATTCTAAAATAGATTGACCTAAGAAGCCGAATCTGGGATTATATCCGGATGTTGAACATTATTATTACTCGAATTTTCAGGAACTAACAGAGGCCGTATAGGTCTAATTTAGGAGAAAACCTGTGACAGAAGCGGCAAATATCAATACCCGCTATGATCGGACTTCTGACAGGAATATCGGTATTGATGATACTGTTTTGATCGATCAGTACCGACAGGGCGATTCTGGGGCGATGGAAAAGCTGATTTTAAGGTATCAGAATCGCATTTATAATGTAATCCTGAAAATATGTGCCGATCCGGATGACGCCGCGGAACTTACACAGGAAGCATTTGTCAAAATAATAGAGAATATCCATAAATTCGAGGGCAGAAGCAGGTTTTACACCTGGGCGTTCAGGGTGGCTGTAAATCTGACTTTGAATTACTGCCAAAGGAACGCTAAGCTGAAACTTAGCTCCCTGGATATAGAAACGAACCAGTACAGCAGTCAGGAAAGACAGGTATTGAAAGAGTTTTTAAGCGATGAAAGCTCTCCTGATCCGGCGGCAGTGGCTCAGAATGGAGAATTATGTGCTTTGGCGTTCAAGGCACTGATGAAGCTTGACGAAGCACAAAGAGCAGTGGTTATCCTGCGTGATATCGAAGGAATGGATTATGCCCAGATTGCGGATGTATTGAACATCGAATTGGGAACGGTTAGAAGCAGGTTAAGCAGGGCAAGGGGCAGGCTGAGAAAAATTTTGGAGGCCAGTTTGCTATGAAAGAAGAAAAGAAAATCGACGAATTACTGAATAGTTTCGTTGATGGAGAGTTGACGGCGCGGCAGGAAACAGAAGTCCGGCGCATGATAGACAACGATCCACAAATTGCTCAGCAACTACGACAATTGCAGAAATGCAAAACGCTGATGAGTTCTTTACCTATCGCCAATGCACCGGCTCAGATGTTAGACAATATCAAAGCTTCCTTAGAGGTAAAATCTTACCGGGACCAGCCGGAACAGACTTCGCAGGAGCGGGGCCGAACAAGAATAAGTCAAAGGGTCCTCGCTGTTGCCGCTTTGATTGGGCTGGTGGTAGTTTTAACGGCTGTAGTGTACACAATTTCACCTCCTGACACTGTTCCTGAAAGGCCCGACGTTACGGCATACGTCTCTAATGTCGCGGCTGTTAAAGATTTTCACGGCAAACTTGAATTGAAAACAAGTGATTTTATTGCAGTCGATGCATTCATCAATAGGGTGATCGAAGATAACGGTCTCTCCGGTTCATTTGCTCCGGTACGTGAGCCGAACAGACGCATTTATTCTCTCAGTTGCAGTGAAAAAGGCATGAATTTACTATTGGCTGACCTGCGAAAAATCTGGAGTAAGCTGGATACGGTTACATTCTTTGTTAATACTGAAGTTTTCGGTGAACAGGTTGTCGTTGAGGCGGTGACTACCGAACAAATCGCTGAAATAATAGGCCAACGAGATTCTAATAAATACATCGAAGTGGCAAAGGATTTCGCGGTACTCAATAATATAGCTCAGCATTTGCCGGGAAGGGAAATAGCCTCTGCCCTGGAAGTAAACACCGACGGTCTAATTGCAATTCCGAAACCGGTCCTTACTTCAAAACAGCCGAGTGTTAAGGAGCCGGCACTTCGCTTAGATGGCGAAAAAACGATTGAAATAACCCTTATAGTAAATCGTTAAGGATGCTTGATATAAAAAAGTGCACTCTGGTGGTTGTCGATGTGCAGGGTAAACTGGCTCAGTTGATGCACGGCAAAGAAACCCTCTTCACAAATATTCAAATTCTCATTAAGGCCGCTAAAATTCTGGATATCCCAATTCTTTGGTGCCAGCAATGTCCAGACTCCCTTGGCCCGACCGTACCTGAAATATCACAGCTTCTCGCTGGTATTGAACCGGTAAACAAGGCGGCCTTTAGCTGTTGTGGCCAGGAACAGTTTAATATAAGGCTAAATGAATTCAATCGAAATCAGGTCCTGCTATGCGGCATAGAAACTCATGTCTGTATTTATCAAACAGCGATCGACTTACTTCGCAAAGGCTTTAGTGTGGATGTTATCGCCGATGCTGTTTCTTCAAGGACCCTGGAAAATAGGGAAATTGCATTACGAAGAATGACCGCCGAAGGGGTAAATATAAGCTGCACTGAGATGGCATTATTCGAGCTTTTGAAAACCGCCGAATATCCTCAATTCAAAAATATCGCAAAGCTAATCAAATAACCTTTGTGTTTATTGCAACGGACATCAAATTTTTGTTTTCTGGAAATAATGATATAAAGGCGCAGTCATTTTGTAACCGGCAACCAAATCATCGACCAACTTGTGGCTGAAAAGTGCATCGTCTATCTTTCTGCTACAAACCATGTACATGTTCTTTCTCTGGTACCAGTGCTGGATATTTTCAGGTTTGCTTTTATCGAGTATCCTTTTATATTTTTCGCCCTCCAAAACAAAATCGTTTTGTTTCTCGAAAAAAGAAATCGCCT
This sequence comes from uncultured Pirellulales bacterium, assembly GCA_964570855.1. Taxonomy (GTDB): domain Bacteria; phylum Planctomycetota; class Phycisphaerae; order Sedimentisphaerales; family Anaerobacaceae; genus JAFGPS01. Next base: position 45,927 of record CAZMZR010000010.1, on the reverse strand, counting down.
TCAGGAATTCTTTAGGATTCTCGTCAATCATTTCCCTAAATTTGCTCGTTACGGCCGGTGCGGCGCTGTAAAATCCCATGCCGTATCGATACGAATTCACTGAAAGCTCGAAAAAATAACCGCTGACGAGTGTTGCCCAGTCTTTGTTCCGATTTTTGAATGTAATCCAGACTGTGCTTCTAAATGGCGATTTGTCCCTTGAAAATCTCGTATCCCGATAAATTCTTGAAATTGTTTTGTTGATTGTCGGAGTTATTTCAAAACGTGGATCGATGGTCAGCATGAATTCTCCCAAATCCGTCACAAGTTTGCGTAAAGGTTCAAATACGTATACGTCATAATCGGCTCTGTGTTTATCGAACCACACCTTGTTATTATTAACTTTAAGGCCTCGAAGAAATTTCAAAGTGTCGGGCGAAAATCCCTTAAATTGTCTCTCTTCATCCTTAGCTATGATTTTCACCGCCTTTCGTCGAATCCAGATTTGCTTCGAATGCCGTAAGGTTATTGAGAATTTGTTCCAGGTCTTTTTCAAATTGTTCAATTTGGTTTTCTGAGAATCCCCTGTAAAACAACTTCGCATGTTTCTGTGACAGCTCAACATATTTGTTTTCGAGGTTTTTGTCTTTCTTTGTGCGTTCGATAAGGATTACACGCCTGTCTTTTTTGGAACGTTCCCGCCTTATGTATCCCATTCCTTCGAGCCTGTCGAGCATACTCGTTAAGGTCGATTTTTTCAGTTGTGTTTTTTTGGTAAGCTCGTTAATTGAAATATTGTCCTGCTGCCAGAGAGCGAACATAATCCTGCCCTGTGCGGAATTAATCTCGATGTTATACCTGTTGAGCATCCGCTCGAATATTCTGCCTGAAACCTGGCGTATCTTGGCCATCAGAAAGCCTGCCTGCCGTTGTTCTTTCATTGTATTTGCCATTACGCTATTTAACCTGTTCCTTAATTTCTATAAGCATTTTCGTTGCATTCACATCTGCTGGCTTTTTTATTACTACAGTTATTCCTCTTATTTTCCCGTATCTTTTTCCATTAATAAATTGATCAATGTATTCCTTCTTGAGTTTACTTGCTTTGATTAATTCTTCCGCCTTGTCAGGGAAATAAAAAGTTGTCTTAAACTTGTTATGATAAGCGGAAATCCAGGATATAGTTTTTTTCTTTTTTGTGAGTTTATAAAGCCAATTCTTTCCATCCTTATAGTAACGCCATTGGCCGGAGAACGAAGGGTAGCTTTCACTTATAAAATCAATAAATGAATCCCATACATCTTTCACTTTTCCAAGATAGCGACTCAAAACCTCATCATCCGGATATTCATCTTTATTATTCAAACACAGCTTTTCCATATGTCTCTCCTAAAAGAATATTGGCACCAAGACTTCTGTTAGCTGGGCATAATTCGGTTTTTTTGATTTGTCATCTAATATGCTCAATACCATAGTACTTTTCATTTTAAATTAAAGGAGGATTAGGAACAGATCGATGTGCATGCAGGATTTTCCATTGGCCGTCTTTTTTTACAAAGACAATAGATTCAGCAAAGGATACATTAATTTCAAGCCCACTTTCAATAACCGTGGCCGAGGTTGTTCCATCCGCCACCCAAAGGGCCGTGGTTGGGGAGATAACTGTAATATTTTTCCTGTTGAATTTGTAGGATAAGTCCTTTAGTCCATTGAGACCCTGTTTCGTTGCATCCAGTGACTCCTGTCGTGTCATCATAATTCTGCCATCCTGCACAATAACACCTTTGCACTCGTCAAGTACATGACTAAAGAGTCCCTCTGCATCCGAATTCTCCGCCGCTTTGACCATTTCAACGTGTACTTTCAGAATCTCTTTTTCAATGGCCTTTTGCTGTTTAGCCGAAATGGGACTTGGATTGTCCTGAACCGCCCATACAACTGATATGAAACTAAAAACAAGAATTATTTTCAATTTATTATTCATGATTTTGCCTTTCTGAAAAGATTCCTGGCCTGGAGTTTTATTTCTTCTCCTACAGTTTGAATTCGAACGGTCCTTCTTTACAGTATCCTCTTGCAAACGTGGGAGATAGTTTTAAGACTGTTAACTCTGGGTCCTCCGCCCCTTTCGGCCAGTGTATTTCCCAGCCATCCTGCCAGAGTTGTTTCTTGAATTCCTTATCTGCAATTTCTTCTACCTTGCCACCGAGCATCAGCGTATGAAATTCACCCGGATTGCTTAAATATGCTGAGACTTTCGAATTGGCCCGGATTTGCTGCATCTTGACGGATGAAGTACCGGTTGCAAAGTAAACCACAAAGTCCTCTTTGTCCGCCTCAAGAACCTTCGCACTGCCGGGATTTTCCTCCTTGTTCCTGAGATTGCTCATCATTCTCGTATGAGGATAACCATCACTGCCGTTTGTGCTCAGGTATATCGCATTAGCTGTTTCCATTAATTTCAAACATTTCTGTTTAATCTCTTTTTCTTCCATCTTTGTATCTCCTTATTAATGTTTTTAACGTTTTTTGTTACCCTTAAGCTGCTTATCCAAAAACGTAATTATCTTTGCTACCGCATCCGGATCATTCCGTATGATTTCCGAACTGTGGCCTTGAGGAACTATGAATAATTCAGATTCTATCTTATGCGCAGTCAGTGTCCGGCTTAGCTTTTCAGCTTGTGAAAATGGAACGTTTTGGTCATTTTTCGAATGGATGAGCAATGTTGCAGGATAATCCGAATTAATGTGATTAATGGGCAGCAGGGCGTTAACTCTTTCCTGATTTGATATGGGCTCAAAACCCAGAATTTCCCACGGCCATAGTCCATTTTCCAGGAGGAAGAAGCAAAGTTTGTATCTGTCCTGCCCACCTTGAGTTAGTATCTTCTTGCCCACAGAATCGTAAAGGTTGTTTTGCTTCAGAATAGACCTGTCTGTGCCTGGCTTAGCAAATTCAAAGTCCGCATAGCCGGATATTGCAACCACAGACTGTAGTCGAGGTTTGACTGTATAGCCGCAGGCCGTAGCTAAAAACGCTCCGGCAGAGCCTCCAACTACGCCTAACCTATTTGGATCTGTGTTGAACAATGAAGGGCCTTGGCTTCTGATCCAAATACAGGCATCTCTGGCATCTTTGACAATTTCATCCAGCTTTGTCTCCGGCGCCATACGGTAATCTATCGAAACCACAACATAGTTAGCTTCTATGAGCTTGTCCAACAAGGATTTACTGGGCCGTCCTATTCGGCTGCCGAACATGAATCCCCCTCCATGAATATATAAAACCACGGCACGAACTTCATCATTAGCCGGCAAAAACACATCAGCAAGAATCTCATGGCCATCCACTTCTTTATAAGTATAGGTTTCTTTACGATAGCCATACTCCTCTGTTTTGGTAGTTCTCGCTGGTTCCGTAGTAAATAATCCTGCCCCAAGGTCGCTACCCAGTGTACCGGGAACTACATGCAGATATCCTCGCGACCGAACCACACTAAGGGCATCGGCGGTTACAATAGATTTTTCGAGAGTGACATTGCCTTCTTTGATTACATTTTTTTCTTTAAAAAAAATTTCAGAGCCGGTTTGGCCGTCTATTTTTGCTGCTGTGCCGTAGCCGGAATTGTACTTATTATCTGTAACCATACAATCGCGAACAATATATTTCTTTTTATTATTCGGCGCTCTCATCCAGTAATACTGGCTGCGAGTGATGATGTTGTGGTGAAAATCGAAATCAACATCCGTCTGGCATGTCCATACAGCGGCAATGTCCGCTCCATCGACAATACAGTACCGCATCGCATTGCCTTTACTGATCCCGCCTTCGGCGTCCCAGAATATGGCCGGTATGTCACATTTATAAAAAATGCAGTGATCTACGACAACTCCCTGGCCGTTTGCACATATCGGGATGTTGTATGGCAGGGCCTGTTCATCTCCGACGAACATACACTGTGTCACAACCAAGTCATTAAGTCCCTTGCCGGATCTGAAAATCGAATATCCCCACGTCCTCGGCCGGGGATTGCCAAGAAACTTGATGCCGCGAACTGTTGCGTGATTGACCTCGATTTTTATTGCAATCGCATGTTTTTCTGTATCTGGGCCATCTCCTTTTACAGTGGAAATTACGACCGGCATCAATGCCGGCGCCCAATTAGGATCATCCGGTAAAATCATCGCTTCTATGATAAACCGTTTGTCCTTTGTGTATTGCCGGGAGTTCTCAAAAACCACCATCTCGCTGATACAATAAGCTCCGGGTGCAATCTTGACAGTGGTCAGCCCGGGTTCGTTGCTGTCGTTAACAATCTGGGCCGCACATGCTATTGTCTGCACAGGCTTATCTTGCGTACCATTGTGTGTGTCGTTGCCGCTATCGCTGTCCACATATATGGTCTCGGCATGTGCGAAGACACAGAAAATACTTAGAACAAACGCGACACAAATCATTCCTGTATTTAATCGTTTCTTTATCATCATCTTTTATATCCTTTCCCATAAATATTTAGTTTTATATAGAATAGTACTATATAGTACTAATTGTCAAGTCGATTTTTTATTATTTTTTTCTTCGTTTTATAGTGCGAAAAAGGGGATTTTGGTAAATTTTTAAGAAAACAACGAAAATTGTGTTGACTTGTTCTACAACTGTCGAATATATTCTACGCATATAGAATATGGAGGTAAAAAGATATGTCAAAGTCAAAAGACGTAAACAGAAAAAACAAAAATAAGACGGCGGTAGAACTGACAGAGGCCGAATGGGAAATTATGAAGGTTATCTGGGAGAAAGAGCCCTGTGCAGCGGGCACGGTCCAGGAAGAGTTGGCTCAAAGCAGGGACAAAGCATACAGCACCATAAAAACCACAATGGACAGGATGGTTGAGAAGGGGTTTCTGGAAATCAGGAAAATCCGGAACCTTCAGCTTTTCAAATCCTGCATAAGTGAAATAGACGCTAAACGAGGGGAATTCCGAAAAATGTTAAAGCGAGCCTTTGACGGAGCACTGACACCGATGATGCAGTTTCTGATTGAGCATGAAGGCCTATCAAAAAAGGAAGCGTCCGAGCTTAGAAATCTTGTCGGCAAGGCGCAACGCAGCAAAAAGAAATCATAAAAAAAGGGAGAGTTATAAAATGAACCAGGTAATAAATGGTTTTATATCGGCGATAAATGAAGTGGGAGGGGGATTCTGCAACATTGCCGGCAGCATGTTTGTCCAGTCAAGCGTGTTGATTTTATTGCTTTTGATTATTGATTTTCTGATAAGAAAGCGCATCAGGGCGACGTTTCGATACTGGATATGGATGCTGGTGTTTATTAAACTTATTTTACCACCGACATTGTCTTTGCCGACAGGCGTTGGCAATTTGGTGGGGGACTATTTCACTACCGGTTCTCCTGTTTTAGAACAGCAATTTAATATTACGCAGAATGATCCTGTGATAGTTTCCTCAACTCAGGAACCTGCAGAGCCGGTTGAAATACCTATGGTTCAAACAACTCCGGCTTTTTCGGAGCCGGTTACTTCGGCTACGCCTGATATTCCGGCTGTATTTGCCGGTACGGGTCTAAACGCCCTGACGTGGCAGGGGATTGTTTTTATGCTTTGGTTCGTGGGCGTATTGGTAATTACGGTCCTGCTTATTCAGCGTGTATTCTTTGTCAGGGGCCTGATTGCACAAAGCGAGCCTGCCGGGAATCGGTTGGCTGATATACTCAATCAATGCCGCGAGCAGGTTAGTGTTCGTCGAAATATCGAATTAAGGTTGTCACACAATGTCACCAGTCCGGCCGTTTGTGGGCTTTTTCGGCCTGTAATATTAATCCCGAAAAATCTTCTTGAAATATTATCGCAGGATAAGCTAAAAGCGGTTTTAATTCACGAACTGGCCCATATCAAAAGGGGAGATTTATTTGTTAATTCCATGCAGACTTTGTTACAAATCGTTTATTTCTACAATCCTTTTATCTGGCTTGCAAATACGATGGTTCGCAGGATTCGCGAGCAGGCGGTTGATGAGATGGTGCTGGTTGCTCTTGGAACGCAGGCCCAAAGCTATAGCAACACCCTGATTGATATAGCCGAGATGGCGTTTACCAGGCCGGTTTTGAGTCTGCGACTGGTGGGCGTTGTCGAGTCGAAAAAGGCATTAAGCCGCCGAATCAAACATATCCTGAGCCGCCCATTCCCGAAAAGCGCAAAATTAGGAATTGTCGGTTTATCGGCAATAATAGTCACTGCTATAGTTTTATTGCCAATGGCTAAAGGCCAGATGGGTAGGTTACATGCTGCTGCTATTGGGTCGGGCAGTGATATGTATAGCATTCTGCTGCTTGACAACTCGGATTCTGAATACGAAGGCAAAGAACTGTACGATGACCGCCTATATATTTTGGATAGAAAAGGAAACATCAAAGGTGCCGTTTCAGGGTTGAATATCTGCGAGACGTTTGGCGGTGCCCACATGATGGCGGTGGATGAAAAGAGGAAAACGCTCTGGGTAGTGGAAAATGTAGGCGGCAGATTATGGCATTTTGACCTCACAACCGGAAAGCTTTTACAGAGAATACCTGATCTCAAGGCAAGTGCTCTTGCGATTGATCCCTGCAACAGCGATGTTTGGGTCATGACGTCCGGAGGACAAATAGGAGAAGGAAGTATTAAAGTAGTATCAGCATCAGGTAGGATAAAAGCTGAATACGAAATTCCCGGATTTGACATCGCATATAATAGCTACGATAAAAGTTTTTGGATTATTGGCAAAAATATTTATAAAGTAAATAGAGAAGGAAAAATCCTTGGCCAAATTACCGGGCAAATACCATGGACAGCCGTATCCGTTTCAACCGACCCAAAAACTGGCAATGCCTGGGTAGTTGTACGCGCTCATCCACAGGTACCTGATAGCAAGCCAGAACTCTGGATTATCAATCAAGATATGCAAATAGAGCAAAGAATAGATTTAGGAGAGCTAATTCCATTTTGCGTCTCAATTGATTCAGACAAAGAGGTTGTCTGGGTAGGTTGCCTTGGTACTACACTGCGGTTTACAACAAGCGGCGATAAACTAAAGGCTGCTCGTCATATTTCCGGCTTCTCCGTTGTTCCGGGCTCATCACGGGAGAGCGTTGTTGCGGCCAGTCAATTCGGCTTGACGCCTGCAAATGTAAAAGAGTCGGGGTATGTAGAGATAGGTGATATGAGTGAACGATTTGGGGGCCAATTAAGTTCAAGCCAAAAATGGCTGGCTGTTGTTCCCTTTGCTGATGCGACACTCAAGTCTTCCCAAGAATTGGCTTATCTAACCGAGTATAAGAGCTGGGAACAGAAGTTGACGGAACATCCGGAGTCGGTCGAGAAGCTCAAGTCGTTGGGCAGGGCCATGTTCATGTATGCCAACGACTATGATGACAAATTCCCAGGTACGCTACAAGATACGCAAGGTTTTGTCGGTAGTGTGGAGTTGAAATGGTTGGTTGAGAATGTCGAATATCGTGGCAAAGGAAAGACAACATTTGATCCTCCTGGCATTGCAGTCGCTTATGATAAAACAGTACTTGAGAAAGGAGAAGGTACCATTGTCCTGTACGCGGATAGTCATGTTGCATACGAAAGTCCAAAGACACTGGTGAAGATCGGCATCATACCGGAGGTCAAAACCAATATGCAAATTGAGACCGCAGATTATTCTGAAAGTCCAACGTTTCAGTCGGACAAAAATGAAAAAATCATTGGAGTAATAAAAGAAGCCGATGGCAATATTGGTCAGGTTACCGCAGAACATGGAGATGCAGTTTATGGCAATGATATTCGATATACCCCAAGCCTCTATCTTGGCAGAGTTCGCAAGGGTGTTAAGGTTCAATTACTTAATCCCAGTGTCATAGAGAGTCAGTACAGGATTCCTATCATCAAAATTAAAACCATCAGCGAATGTCCCGGCCTTCCCACAGGTACAATCGGGTGGATTACACTCAAGAATACGAGTTTTAAAGATCAATTTATTGCCCATGAAAATATGCAATCGGTGCAGCATTCTTATGCGGCAAAAATGGAAGAACAAGACAAGGCTAAAATCATCCTCCGGGCGAACGTTTTTTCTATTAATGCACCGATTTCACTAATTACCGATTACTTACGAGATGAGCTTGGCGTGAATAATACAACGAGCGAGATGACCGATGTTCAGGCGGCTCAGTTTAAAAAATGGATGGCAACTGTTCCCGAAACGACAATGATATCCAGCCCGTCGGTGCTTGTATTTGACAGGGAAACAGCCAGTATGAGCGTTGTGTCAAATCAAAAAGAATACACAGTAGATTATGAAAAAACTTCCGATTCACCGTTGCAATACAAGCCGGTACAGCAGAAATTTACAACCGGCATTGAGCTTGAATTTACTCCTGCATTAACAAAGGACAACAGTATCATCCACTTAACTATGAAATTCGATAAAACCGATCTGGTTAAAGTGGAAGAGAAAACACACGAATCCGGTAATGTGATACAGCTTCCTATGCGAAATAATTCGCAAATTGCGACTCAGGTCGCCGTACCGGTAGGAAAATACTTTTTGGTCTCGGTTGCAGGTATGTACCCGGCGGCAAACAGCTCCCAACCCGATCAACCGGCAAAACAAATAATTCTGTTGGTCAAAGCCGATGTACAAGCCAAGGCAGGGCCGTCTGATAACGGAATCCCGACAGAAATGACTGGGACGTGGTTTTTCGATAATCCAATGGGCGATGAGGAACAGATGGCAATCTTCCCGGACGGCAGAATCGTTGTTTTATACTCCAACGGTCACAAAGACCTGAGCAGTTATGAAAATGGTTTTATTAAATTGGCCGAATACGATAATGCCAGGTTCAAAATAAACATTCTGGAGAATGGGACACTGATACAATACCCTGATACAGAAACCGGCGGATTTGCAAAGCGATGGCGGCGTATAGATTCCCAGCCACAAACTAAATTGCTCAGATCATTGACAGGTGGAGATGATAATAAATCTGATGTAGGAACCGGGATGAACATGGAACAGATTAATGATTCCGCAACAGACCCAATTGTTAAGGAAATGAAAACCATCACGAATACAATGGTTCAGGCATTTAATACCGGTGACATCGATAAATTGCTTTCGTATTACACAGATGATGGGATAAGGATGCCGGACCAGGTTAAAGCTGCTATCGGTAAAGATGCACTGCGCGAGTTGCAAATGCAGGAAACGAAAGACAATGTAAAGATTCAATCTCTCAAAGAGCTCGAAAAAAATGTATATATATGCGGCGACCATATATTCGAGACAGGTCAGGTTATCATATCATTTTCAAAACCGGATACGAGATTTCTGCTCAGTGACTGGTTCAATTACATCACAATCTGGAACAGACAGCCCGATGGTTCATTAAAGGTTAAGCTTGAGGCCACTGGTCCGGCTGTCATCCCTGAAGGAGGTAATATCCCCGAAGCCGATGATTTCGTAATGGTCAAGGTCGTATCCAATCCGGAACCATCTGATGATATGAAAGCCGTATATGAGCAAATCAGACAATATGAAAACGAGTTCCATAAAAAGTTTATCGAGCATGATATCGACGGAGCCATTCAATTTTATGCTAATGATGCAATCCTAATACCCCGGGGGCAAAAAGTTGTCAAAGGTAAAAAAGAAATACTGGCAGTTATCCGAAAAAGCATGGATCAAGTACAGTTTAAGGATATAACCGTGGATGTTGTTCACGTTGAAGGTAACAACAATATGCTCTATGCGGCAAATCTTTTCACATGGACGTTCAAGGATGTATCTACAGGGGAAGATGTAACTATACCGGGTAAGGGAGTCCATGTGTGGACGCGCCAGCAAGACGGCTCATGGAAGATTCTGCTCGACCTGAACAATGTCAGTATTCCGATTCCCGGTAACTAAAGACCCGCTTCTTTA
>CAZMZR010000010.1:26289-35882 GCA_964570855.1 uncultured Pirellulales bacterium | reverse complement strand
CGACCTGAACAATGTCAGTATTCCGATTCCCGGTAACTAAAGACCCGCTTCTTTATTAAAGGCTCGCGGCTCATGTTAAAATAGATTGCAATTTTAAATCAGGAATTCAATCCTGATTATTAATAGCACATAAAAAATCATTTCATTAAAAGCCAATCTTTTTGCAAACCGTATTTGTTCCTGTTAGCTGCGGCTTTTATCAGATAGAATCCTTTTTAAATTATATAGACTATAAAAGTTTGTTATAATCATCGGGAAATGGCTAAATATAGTTCCTGGACCTGTGTGCTGTAAGGATTGAGATTCTTATGAAAGTTCAGTGCGAATTGTGTCCTAAAAACTGCCTGATTGAGCCGGGCCAAAGCGGCGAATGTCGAGTCAGAATCAATATCGACGGCGTGCTGCGAACCGTCGTTTATGGTTATCCGTGTTCGATTAACATAGACCCGGTAGAAAAAAAACCTCTCTTTCACTTCCTGCCGGGCAGTCCGATACTCTCGATTGCAACCGTCGGCTGCAATCTCCATTGTGAAAACTGCCAGAACTGGGAGATATCACAAGCCAATCCTGAAGATGGAAACATCTCGGCATATTATTGTCCGCCGGAAAAACTCGTATCACTGGCTAAGGCCAACAAATGCCCTTCACTGGCATATACTTATACCGACCCGGTTGTTTATTACGAATATACTTATGACACTGCAAAGCTGGCCTCAGAAGCCGGTATCCGCAGTGTTCTTGTGACGGCCGGATATATTAACGAGCAGCCGTGGAAGAAACTACTGGAATACGTCGATGCTGCAAATATAGATTTGAAGGGTATGACCGACGATTTTTATCGTCAGGTCTGCAAAGCCACATTAAAGCCCGTCCAGCAGGCCCTTATTCTTGCCAGGGCCGCCGGAGTGCATGTGGAAGTTACGAACCTGATTATCCCGACGCTGAACGATGGGCCGGAAGATATACGCCGGCTTGCCCGATGGGTCAAGGTGAACTTAGGCGGTGAAACGCCGTTGCACTTTTCTGGATTTTATCCTCGTTATAAAATGCGCAATCTGCCGCCGACTTCGCTAAAGACCCTGGAAACAGCGCGGGAGATTGCATTATCCGAGGGACTGGACTATGTGTATATAGGAAATCTTCGCAGTAGAGAAGGTGAGAATACATATTGTCCCGGCTGCAAGAAGCTGCTTATCGACCGCAGCGGTTATACTATCATACAGAATCGGCTTACAAACGGACGCTGTCCGGATTGCGACAAAGAAATATACGGAGTGTGGAAATGACACGCAGAAAATTTATTCAAAAACTGATAGGGACCGGTTCGGCGATTATCGTCGGCGCTTCGTGGCTGATAAATAAAACCTCGCCGCGCAAATTTTTACGGGCTGTTCGATTGAAAAGATATCCCGGCACAATAAAGGAGATTGGTGATATTTCCAAACAAAGTAAATGGAGCGGATAATATGAAAAAGCAAATAGGCAAATTACACACGTTAAAAATCCTCCGCCGATTGGTGCTTATATTCTTTTGTGTTTCAATCCCACTTTTTATTAGTTCATGTAAAAAGGAAACTCCTGCACCAACCGAGACGCCAAAGGAGGTCCCGGTGAAAGAAGCCAACGAACCTGCAAAGGTTGTACTGCGTTCATCACTTGCCGAGGTAGGGTGGTACACTGCCGATGCTAATGCTCTTAGCAAGCAAATCGAAAGCTTCTACGCAAAAGCTCAGGTCGAACCGATAGAAGGTGTGATTGCATTGATTCTTCCACATGCTGGATATCAATGGTCCGGCCGAACCGCTGTAATGGGTCTCAATACCGTTACTAAAGAATATAAACGGATCATCGTTATTGGTCCAAGTCACCGTGTCCCTATGGAGGAAATTCTCAGTGTGCCGAGAGCAACGCATTACGAAACTCCGTTAGGACAGATACCGCTGGATGTGGAGTTTATAAATAAGCTTCTGAAATATCCAATGTTTCAGAACGTTCCGCAGACACATCAATATGAGCATAGTGTCCAGATAGAATTACCTTTGCTGCAATACAAGCAGAAGGATTTCAAATTAGTGCCGATTGTAGCCGGTCAATGTTCGCTGGAAACGATTGAAAAGGCGGGCGCCATTTTAAGAAGCCTGGTGGACGAGGAAACTCTTGTCATTGCAAGCTCGGATTTTGTTCATTATGGCCGTAGTTTTGATTATGTTCCATTTACAGAAGATATCCCGGAACAAATAAAGAAGATTGATATGGGTGCTTATCAGTATATTGCCAATCTGGATGCCAAAGGTTTCCTGGAATACAAGGATAAGACGGGAGCGACAATATGTGGTGCGGTACCGATAGCGATCCTTCTTTCAATGCTAAATGAATCATCAAAGGCACATTTGGTACAATATGAAACTTCTGGCCGGATGACCGGTGACTTTTCCAACTCCGTCAGTTACCTGTCCATTGCCTTTTCGGGGGCGTTGGAAAACTCTCCTGAAATTAAACCGGAGGCGAACAATATGGAACTAACCGATGAGGATAAAAAGCAACTTTTAATTCTGGCCCGCAAGACAATTGAGTATGTAACGAAAATCCGCAGAATCCCGGAAGCATCCGAGCTTGGCGTTTCCGTTAGTGATGCAATGAAATATCCCCGTGCGGCGTTTGTTACACTCAAGAAAAATCCACAGCTCAGAGGTTGTATCGGTGATATCTTTCCGCAGCAGCCTTTGTACAAATCTGTCATACTAAATGCGATTAACGCCTGCTTTAACGACACGCGTTTTCCGCCGGTGACAGAAGATGAATGCGAAAGTATTACGATAGAAATTTCCGCCCTGACGAGCCCCCAATCAATAGCCTCTCCGGATGAAATACGAATCGGTGTTGATGGTGTTATATTGCGCAAAGACGGACATTCGGCTGTTTTTCTGCCTCAGGTTGCTCCCGAACAGGGATGGAATATCGGCCAGATGCTTACACAACTGTCCCTAAAGGCGCGATTACCCGCCGATGCATGGAAGGAAGGTGCGAGCTTTCAGGTCTTTCAGGCGGTTGTTTTTGGCGAGGAAGACAGATGAGATTCGCCCGGGGCTTGCTGATATTTAGTTACGGCCTGTTTTCCATCGCCGCCCAGACGCTGCTCTTCCGTGAATTTATCACCACGTTTGAGGGCAACGATATAAGCGTCGGCATATTTTTCGGTTCATGGTTTCTGTGGGTCGGCTTGGGGGCGCTTTTTGTTTACAAAACCAAAATTTATTCCCGGATTTTATTAAAGAACATAGAATTTTTATTCTTAGCTTATGTACCTGCTTTTATTCTTCAGGCGATACTAATTATTCAGGCAAGGGAAATTGCAGGTATCGAATCTTATGAACTCTGGTCAATTTGGGCAATGCTCCTCTCGTCAATAGTGGTCAATGCACCGGTCAGTTTAATCACCGGCATGTTGTTTCCTACCGCCTGCCGATGGATTGCCTCGAACGATAATCATCAAAGCGGCAGTTTCGCCGTCTCACATGTGTATATTCTTGAAGCGATAGGAAGTTTTATCGGCGGACTCGGAGTTACAGTCCTTTTGGGACTTGGCGCAAGCATGGTTGAGGTCTTTTTTATCCTTGTTTTTATTCTGTCCTTGTCCGTATTTGCCGTGGAGTTTGCAACAATTCGCACGCTGCAAATATCCCGGAACAAAAACGCTTTATCACTAAGAATAAAATGTGCCTTGTCCTTTTTAGTTCCTGTTGCAATCTGTCTTTGTTTCTTACTTAGGGTAGATGGATTGTTGTCGAATTATGTGCGGGCGATTAAATGGACGAAGTTATTGCCTGAGAATGCACTTGTAGGCTCGTTCCAAACGGCCCAGGCAGAGTATATCTATGGTATTTACCAGGGCCAGTGGATTGCAATACGGGAAGGTAGTGTAGTCGAGGCTTTGCCCGATGAAAGTTCCGCCGGTCGAATAGCCGCCATTAGCCTGTCTCAGAAACCTAATACCAAGAAAGCTCTGGTTATTGGTTCCGGATTAGGGCTTTGCAAAAAACTTTTAGAATTGCCCCGGATTGAGGGGGTAACCTGGACACATTGTGATAATGAATATGTGAGCAAGATTAACGGATTTATACCGGCCGATTTAAAAGTGACCGATCCGAGATTAGACTTTCTTACTTCCGATGTTCGTGACTTTTTGGCCGGGGAACAACAGGCGTTCGATATTGTTATTCTCAACCTGCCGGATGCCACCAATTCCGTTCTCAACCGGTATTATACGCTTGAATTCTATCAACTGGTTAAGAAGGCGTTACGGCCGGATGGTGTTTTGGCTGTCAGGGTTGCAGGGGGGGAGAACATCATGGGCACCGAGTTAATCAATCTCGGCGCCTCAACGAAACGAACACTTGAGCAAGTTTATTCACAGCTTGTCCTGGTACCGGGTGACGATACATGGTTTATCGCTTCTGATTCCGATGAGCTTACCGGCAATCCGGCAGTTTTGCGCGACCGTTTTGCGACGATAGAAGGTGCAAATAAAATATTATCACCGCAGGCTTTGCTTTCCATATACTTACCGGATCGCGCCGATTCAGCTCTGAAGTCCTACTCGCTTGCAGATTTGCCCGATAGCTTGCTGATTAACCGTGACGCCAGACCGTTAACAAATTTATATAGTCTGTTGCTTACGGCGAAACAGTCCGGGGCGCCCATAGCCAGATTTATCAAACTGCTCGCGCTGGCCGGTCCTTTGGTTTTTCTTGTTCCTATTCTGATTTTTATTGTTCTTCGTGTTGTTTATATCCTCCCGCTTACAAGACAAGGGCAGAAAAACGAGTATCGAGAAACAAGTTTTGACAGTTCGTTTCTTGTTTTCTCGGCCGGATGGCTTGGTATCGGGGTAGCAATTGTTCTGATGTATATATATCAAACACGTTTCGGCTCGCTGTATTTGCATATTGGTATTGTCTCATCTTTGTTTATGGTGGGATTGACAATCGATGCGGTTATAATTTCGTATCTTTTAAGGCGGTCCTCGAATCTTATATCACACTTTCGGTATTATACTTCTATATTAGTTGTAGTAATACTTTTTCACACTCTAATCCTTGCCGCAATTGCGCTGCGGCAGGCTGAGCAATCGAGTCAAACAGCAGAAACTCAAGGTTTCTTTTTGGAGCCGGCACATTTGCTTTTCGCCGCGGCTTTTTTTCTCAGTGGTCTATGCAGCGGATGTTATTTTCCGATTGCCGCCGGGCAGCTTGCCCATTCCGGATTTGAGCCGGGCCAGGCCGGCAGCAAGCTCGAAACCGCCGACCATATAGGAGCATCGGCGGGGGGGGTAGTGACAAGCCTTGCACTTGTTCCCGTGCTTGGGACCAGATTAACGCTGTTATTATTTGTCGTTCTTCTTCTGGCTAATTTACCGCCTGTTGTGGTGAAAATTTTCAAGGGTGAAAAAATTCCCTCAATTGTTGGTGTTTTGGAATTTCGCCGCCTTGGATACATCCTTTTGGGTATCGGGGCATCGATTGTCATTTGCTCCAACCTGCTCGTACAAGCCGGTGCATATCTGAGGCCGTCACTGCCGGAGCACGCTGCCCAGGCCCTGGCCGGGCAGTTAAAACTTGTGGAAGTATCGACCGAAATTTCTGATAGCGGCAGGGCGGTTAATTACTTTGAAGTACTACAAGACGATGGCACACAGGCTGGATATATTTTTAGTTCTGAAGATATGGCGCCTGAAATTCGCGGCTTTGGAGGAAAAATTAACCTCGCTGTTTATATAGATTCCAGCGGCAGGTTGGTTGATTTCCATATCATAAGCTCGAATGAAACACCTGCATATTTGGAGCTTCTGACAAAATGGTATGACTCTTTGAGCCGGTATTCGCTCTTTGAGCCCGAACCCTTTACTGATGTTCACACGGTAACCGGTGCAACTGTCAGCTCGGATGCTATACTCTCTGCTTTGAAAACATCGGGGAAAAGATTCGCCGGGCAAATCCTCGGCATTTCGATAGGGACTCGGGGCCAGGAACAAAAGGGCTTAGCCGCATATATGCCGGATACAACCGGCATTTACCTGATAGCTGCTTTTTTTATGACCCTGGTTGTAATCTACTATGGAGGATTTAGAAGCAGATTGATTGTGCTTATATTTAATCTTGTTATTGGAGGTGTTTGGTTAAACGCTCAGTATTCCTCCGAACAAATTGCAACTATATTGTCATTGCATGTACCTAAAGCGGGCCTGTCCGGTGCGTTTTTGTTGGTAGCCGGAGTACCGCTTATGGTTATATTATTCGGCAATATTTATTGCGGTTACATCTGCCCATTCGGTGCAATGCAGGAATTACTTGGTTACCTCATTCCTCGAAGATTAAAAAAAACTCTGGCCACTGAAACAATGCAAAAGGCAAGATTTCTCAAGTATTTAATCCTTCTCGTGTTAATTACCGTATTCTTTATATCGAGAAATAGAACTACTCTGGCAGGGGACCCGCTGATTTCGATATTTAACTTTCATTTTACTAATTATCATCTACATGCGGCGGTACTGTTTATTGTTATAGCAGCTTTGGTCGGCTCGATTGTTTACACTCGTTTTTGGTGCCGGTATTTGTGTCCTGCGGGGGCCTTTTTATCACTGCTTAATAATCTAACAATATTAAAGCAATACATACCTAAAAAACGATTTGGCAGATGTGAGTTTGGTCTTACTTCGACGGACAAAATGGACTGTTTATATTGTGACAAATGTAGATTTGAAGTACCAGTAGTCCCGTCAGAAAAATATCCCCCTGATATTCATAATGTGCCTGCAACATTTCGAAACCGTTATCTGTTGGCGGCGGTTGTGATAGTAGCAGGATTTTTGTCCGTGTTTTCGGTAAACAGGTTTTTGCAGGTCGTTTCGGTTGACTTTGAGCAACCAGTTATCTCCACCTCTTCCGGTGGTCAGCCGAGAGATGTTGACTTGCAGCGTATTCGCACAATGATTCGACAAAACAAACTTTCCGACAAGGAAGCGGAATTTTACAAGAAGGTCGAGTAAATGTACTATTTGAACAAGATGATTATCTTCGACGGATTTTTAGATTCTTCGATTGTCACTATCCAGTTCATTCCGGCTTATCAGAAACGATAGATTCCAATATCCGGAACTGCAATTCGTACACCTGCCTTAATTCGTTGTTGGGAATAACATTACCTGTGACACCCATATATGCATCCGCAAAACGTGAGCCAATTCCGATGACCGTTACGGTTCCCTTGCCGTGATTGACCTTTACTGCGATTGGCATGTTAGCAACCCACATGAAAGGTTCCCCTCCTTCGATAGCACAAGCTGAGTCGATTTTGATGACAGGCCAGGTTTGGGGCGGTTTCAATTGGCCGCTTAGCTGAGTCCTGTGGTTTACACTGACTCCGAATGGATACAGGAGGCTGTTGGCCGTTGAGCCGGTATTTTCCGGTGAATCCAGTATGAGCACTTTACCGCCCAAAGCAACGTAATCGACCAGCTTTTCGCGGAACTCGTCTTTGACGGTTAGATTCGGATGTGTAAATACGATTAAGTCACCTGTTAATGCATCCCGGCCCTGTTGGCGGGAGGTAAAGTAGCCGAGGCGCAAAATCCATCGTTCAAAAATCCCGAATCCGTTTTTTTCACCGGATATAAATCCACTTCTCGATAAGGGTGCATCGCACACAGTGCGATCAATTACAACTTGAACCATCGGTAGATTAGCCTGCGGGAGAGGCGTGGAATACTGATGGATTTGTTGCGTACTTACCACCCCGGTAGCCCAGCCGAGCAACCCGGCACCGACTATAATCACCAAGGTACTGCTTGTGCTTATTGATAGAATCAGAGCGATAGCAAGGAATAAAAGCCCCAGAAGAATAAGCAATGGCTGCGGATTGAAAGGCCGATTACTGTGATTGAGCCATTCGAGCATACCAAGCATCAATTCCACTTTTCCCGGTTCGAAAGTAGCGAAATTGGAAAATATCGTCGAGTCGGTAAAAGCGACAACTCGACCTGAACCATGATAGACCGTCCATAATTGCACAAAAGCGCCGTACCGCATCTCGGCCCGGTCTTCGACCTGGGGATAGAAATTGCTCGCGTGATAATCCGCCGGCAGATTTTTCAAACCCGTCGAGCGTATGACCGCCCGGCCCGGACTTGCTCCGGGATCGACAGAGCACGAAACTGCAAAATTCATCGTGGGCATATTCTGAATTATCGGGTGTGGTACCAGCGGCGGGGAGTATATCTGGAAAAAAGTCGCATCGATATCAAACAGACAATCGTAACGAAAGCTGAAACCGAAAACCTTCGCTATGTCGTTAATAAATGTGCCTGTATTGAAAACATTCGTGTGCTCACCGACAAGCATCAGACCGCCACCCTGTTTGACGAATCTTTCTATCGTTGCTATTTCATCCGGGGCATATCGTGATGTCGGGACCTTAACCATAAGGACATCGCAGGATTCAAGAGCATCGTCATCTATCGGTTTATCAAGACGGGACATCTCATAGAAGCAGGAGCAATAGTCATAAATGCAGGCATAATTGTACCCGGAATCCTGACCATAATCGTCTTTATCGAACGGCCTGTCAGTCGGTTCCCAATCCGAGTGATATTCATCGACCATAACACGTCCCTGTTTTCGTTGCCCCGGCATATCCAGGAATATACCGACTGTCAACATGAAGCTGCCTGCAAATGTCAAGACAATTGCACAAAGACGCTTGGGAAACCTCGCATTAGATTGCGATGCCATAAGCTGATGACCGGCGGGCAAAGGTGTATGGACGAATCGGAGGATTAAAAGAATCGGCCCCAGTAATAAAACCAGATGTATCCAGGGGTTCCAGAACTGGCCGGCCAATGCTAATGCCGAATCATATTTAGTAAGTAGCGCCCGATGTAAAAATACCGATATCAGAATCGCCGCCCGAAAGGGCAGCCATGCGGCGAACAGCACAATCAAAACCGCTATACGTTTGACAAAACTTAACTTACTCTTGTCTTCGGATCCATGTATAGGCTTGCATATACACAGCATTACGATACCGCCGATAAGAAAACATAATGTCACAGGGTCCAACAGCAGCTCCCATGTAGCCCCGAGAAGATGGACAATTCTCGGAGAATATAAGGCAAGATCAGTGCCGTCCAACGCCGAATGAATACCTAAGATTTTTGAAACGGTATAAAGCAGATAAGGCAGAGGCCATAGCAATTCATGTGACCTTGCTGTGACATACCCGTAACCGAGCATAGCTATTGCCTGTGATAGTAAGACGACACCTGCAATTATCGTCGCCGATGCAAGAACTGAGGGCCAGCGCCTGGGAACTGGTATGGCAAAAAGCACAAGACCGGAAAAGATAAGAAGTATTGCCGCTCGATACGGCCACGGCGCCAAGTAAATTGCAGGCAGTGACATTAAGGCAGCCGCTACCGATTCGTATGCCGTTGGTCTGCGAATGTTAACTCCAATCAGTAATCCCGTTCCGGCCGCCACAAGCACAGCCCAGATTAGCCATGCGGCATGATGGTAGTAGCTCAGGCCGAAAAGCCATGA
>CAZMZR010000010.1:0-26189 GCA_964570855.1 uncultured Pirellulales bacterium | reverse complement strand
CAGCCCAGATTAGCCATGCGGCATGATGGTAGTAGCTCAGGCCGAAAAGCCATGATGCACTCAATAAAGCCAGGCCAATCCAGGACCGTTTCAATTTGCTGCCTCCTGATTAGTCGTTTCCGATTCGGTTGTGTTTGGTTCGGATATGAGTTGGGTTTGAAGAGCAGGGGGGACCCACATTTGTCCGTCGCGAAGTTGCGTGATAAACCACCTCCAGAAATCGGTGTTTTCCCGCATCCCCTCGAACAATTCTCCTCCTTCCCATTCCAGATTCCTGTTCATTGCAAAACACGTATCCCCGATAGCTACGACCTTTCCCGCTCCGAGACGGCGCATAATAATCACCGGCAAATCGTTCTGACCGTATGCTATAACACGAGCATTCGGATCGTTACAGTAGATGGGCCATGCGGCATGAAATCGTACATGGACCTGTTGTTCTCCGGTACTAAGGTATGGAGATTTGAAGTGCCCCATAGCTTCGGGTTCGGGTGAATCCGGTTCGACAGAACCAATCTTAAATCCAAATGATGAAAGTAGCGGAATGCTGCCGCCTGCATGGTCCAAACCTGCCATGATAATAAAATTCCCGCCGTTAATCACAAAGTCCCTGACTATTTCCCGCTCCTTGTTCGAGAAGCGGCGTGAAGGTGCAACTGATATGAGAAGATCGGCCTTGGTAATACTCTCGGCTGTCAACTCAGATAGAGTATGGGCCAAATATCCGTTTCGCATGAGAGTAAGGATAAGCCCTCCGATGCCGTCGGGACGCCAGGATTCCGCGCTGTATGCTTCCAGGTGGGATGAATCGACGTAGGCCAGGTTATTTGGTGTTTTATAACGGCCATCGGGCAGAATTTTACCGGCATTTTGACTGATTTTATTGCAAATAATCAGCGAACTCGAAAGGCATAAAACCGTTATAATAACTTTCCATTGTCCGGGGCATATAATCAGAAACACTGTGAGTATAATGCAGACTGAAATGCCCAGAATCTGCCTCCAAAGAGGATGGGCATTTTTCACACCACCGGCCAGATAGCCAAACAGGCGAGAAGTAAAAACATACGAATTGACATTAATACCATTTGTCAAACCTGATGTGTCGCCAAATGCTATAACACGTCCCTTGCCTAAAGGTTGCTCTGCAGCAAGAATCAAGTCGCCGAGCTTCTCTGACGAATCATATTGGCCGTTACCCATCATGGCCCGGCTGCTTCCCCGGTCTCCTATATCGGACCAACCCCATCGACCTATCAGAATCGGACGAGCGGGCCAGCCTGTTTCGAGAGAAGCACCGATGACCACACCGAATTGATTACGATCATCAGGAACGCCCATCGTTGTCGGGTGGGCTATTGCATCATAAGACTGTAACCAGCCGCCGACGGCATAGGTAGCCGAATCGAACTCAACATGTATGTTGGTCGGTTTCAATACCTCATTGAAACGATTACTGTCATTATTGTCTCTTGTTGTGTGCTCGCACATAACCAGAAGCGAACCACCTTTCCGTACGAATTCCCATATTCGTTCCAATTGACCATTGGCCCAGGGATCATCGGGAAAGAGCAGAACCAGGGCATCGGCATCACGTAAATCGTTATCAGATAGGTCCGGCGAAATAAGACTGCTTGCCCCCAGACTTTCTATATAAACAGGAAGCATTCCGTACATCCCACTTGAAAGTCTGCCGTACTGGCCGTGCTCCGGTTTGAGCCAGTTTAGAAATCCTTTTTCATAGAAAACAATCTTTTTGCCCTGCAGGGACAATTCTTCGGGGAACAATGCAAGCACGACAGGTGCAAGGACGGCCAGAATTAATATTGCTGGTAATAGAATATACTGAATCCTGCCGGAGCTTTTTGAGAAACTTTTTTCTGTGGAATTGTCCCGATACCAATCAGACCACCTGAATATAGCAGCTGCCGCTATCAGATGTATCGCACAGGCTAAAACAGGAAGATTCCACGGAATAGCCTTATGTAAAAAAGCCGTCCATGTCCAGCCTGTTTGCCCGATGGACTCTGGTATTGATGTAAGAATCTCCGGTACAAAGGACAATACAATAAGATAGCATACGTGCCCGCATAAAATCCCTGAAAAACTGTAGATTGCTCGTATCTTCCTTGGTTTAGGGCTACAGGCAAGCCATAAAATCCATAGTACGCCCGTAAGAACAAGAAAGTCGAGACCGGCAAACGTAGCTCCCGAATAAACAGGTTGCTTTGATATAACGCTGCCGATTTTCCCAAGGAAACAGCCCAGCAGGTCGGAGATTGACCAGACTAACGGTATGCTTGTACAAGCCATCCGGTAGAGACCAAAGACGGTGACAGCTACAGAAGCGATAAGAAGCATCCTCTTTGTCCGTCCGACGGATGATAACGCAAGAGACGCCATAACGAGCGCGATACCCATTACATTGATGGCCGGCAGGGGCAGGATTATCATATAAACGGCTAACACAATTGTTGCCGGCAGTATCAAAAGGCCTGTAATATTTCGCCATGAGAATGAACGTTGTGTAAGTATGACGATAGCCAGAGTTGCTAATGTCAGAGTCCGTCGAAGGGGGTATGCCAATAAACCGGTGGAACCTGCAGCAATCCAGGCGGCTGCCAAGCCGGCTATCACAGAGACTACAGTCCCTGCCTCTGCCGATATCTCTGCCGGAACGTCCGCCGAAATTTCCTCAATATTTTGTTTCCTGTTTCGATTCACTCGATTTATTATACCCTTTGCCATACTCTGAGCAAAAAGAAAAATAACAAGAGCAAATAGGCAAACTCGTAAAAAATACTACAGTGTTAAAATAAAAGAATCCCTGACCCATATAGACGACTCAAGGATTCTTTTTTAAGCTTTTAATATATGTTGTTTTATCCCTATATTACATTGATTTTGCCAATAAATCGGTAGATATAACGGTCGGGCACATGGTTTCAATCACCGGACATTCCCTCTCTATGCGAGAACTTTGAGTTCCGTTTGATCCTAAAGGAGAACAACCCGGTGTAAACGTAAGAAACGGATCACAAATCGGGGACATTTTAATCAGACATATATCACCGCCAGAGCAAGCAGTTGGTGTCGCCGGGCACTTGGTATATGCTTCCGGGCATTCCGTATCTACATTCGGACATTCTGTTTCAACTATCGGGCACCAGGTACCAATAACCGGGCATTTAGTTTCAACCGGCGGACACCTTGTCTCATAAGCAGAACATTCCGTCTGAACTATCGGGCACTGAGTATCAACGACCGGGCATTTAGTATCAACCGCAGGGCATTCGGTTTCAACCTGATAACATCTTGTCTGATAAGCAGGACATTCCGTCTCGACAGCCGGGCACCGAGTATATACAACCGGGGGGCATTGAGTATCAGTTGTTGGGCACCTGGTCTCATAAGCAGGACATTCTGTCTGAACTACCGGGCACTTGGTAGATGCTACCGGGCACAAAGTTTCCTCTGGGCACTGAGTTGGTGTACATAGTGTTGGTTCCTGAGGACATTGTGTCGGTATCGGTGGACATTCTGTACTGACAGCTGTGCATATAGTAGATGTTGGCGGACACTTTGTATATACTGACGGACACCTTGTTTCTACGGGGGGACATCTGGTCACATCAGGAGGACATTGAGTATATACGACAGGGCACTGGGTATAAGCAACCGGACAAGTAGTTTCCGTTGAAGGACAATTCGTTATTGCATAACACGCTGTTTCTAAAAAGGGACATTGGGTATATACGACAGGGCATTGAGTATCAGACGGCGGACAGCGGGTCTCATAAACAGGACATTCCGTCTCAACTATCGGACACTGAGTATCGACAACAGGACATTTAGTATCAGTCGGCGGGCACCTGGTCTCATAAACAGGACATTCTGTTGATACTATCGGGCACCGAGTTGGTGCTACCGGGCACCTAGTTTCCGTCGGAGGACATGTAGTTATTGCTACACACTGTGTTTCCAGAGGCGGGCACTGAGTTTGAACAACAGGGCATTGGGTATTAACCGGCGGGCAACGGGTTGCTACCGTCGGACATTGTGTCGCTGCAATGGGGCACTGAGTCGCACTGACCGGTCTTGAAGTAGGCATAGATTCACCGTGCGTGTATGTCAGACAAAATGCCATATCGATTGAATCTCTTTCCAGATCATGATAAGCATGCCCCTTCGGATAGCGCAGCTCCTTCCAGAATCGCGGCATTTCCGTACCAATATCCCAAACGGCGTCGTCCATATAATGATCGGGCCACCGGCGGGTTTTCCAGCCGAATTCGCCGTTATTCGCATCAACCTGCACTTCAAGCCAGTAGATTCGTGGATCATCAATCGTACCCTGCTGTCGAAAGGCCATATTGGGGTCAATGTTGATATCTATCCGCCATATTTTATTATCCCCGCCCTCAATGAGTTCTCCGTTAATCGGATCCCACCACCATTCGCCGGAATCGGGAAGCGTATAGTAAAGTGTTTCCCGGAACTCGTCCGGCAGAAAATCCATTTCCCACAGTACGCCGGGGCTCGGCTTGGAAAATTCATTGTCCGGATCGTTCCCTAAAAATCCGACCGGGTCGTCTGAATGGATACCGATATGAATCTTTTCAATTGTACCCCGTATATCATATTTCCAGGAACACCAAAGATGTATATCCGTAAGGAGATTTTCATTTCTGCACTCGAAGTCATCCGCGATTCTGCGTATAGTGCCGTCGTTACTGTCGATCCTGATGTCAATCCCATTCTCGGTCACATCCGGCAGATTAAACCATTTGGCGTTTTCAGTAATAATTAAGGTGTTTCCGGGACAATTGTCGTATTGGTCACAAGTCAGCGTATCATCCGTGGGGTCCGGACCGCAATCCGGAAATGGTTCAGGAATCACAGGACCTCCGTTGAGGTAATGCACAATATATGTTGTATCTTTAATATCTACAACACCGTTGTCGTCGGCATCCGCGGCATCCATACACTCGGGTGTGGGAGCTCCTGAAAGCACGTAATTCATAATTAAGGTAACATCGGCATCGGTGACTTCGGCATCCTGATCGACGTCTCCACGGATAAACTCCTGTCCGGTACACTGCGCACAATTATCGTGAATAACGGCCAGATGATCTTCGACCTCCCCGCTGTCGGCGGGACCCCACGGGTATGAAGTTCCATCTCTGCTTATCCGGAATCGGGCGAAGGTTTCCCCACATACGGCGTCATCGGGAACAATAAAGGAGATTGTATGAATTCCTTCGGGCAGAAACCACCAGCAGATTTTTTCGCTGGCCTGCCAACTCATATTTCCGTCAAAATCGACCCACGCATCAACAAAACCACCGCCGCCGACCATGAGTGTTATATCTGCCGGCTGACCCCGGTACATCGGCGGGATAAATACACCGTCTTCGTCGTCGTTTGGAGTACCAATAGAAAATAATGGCTCGATATCAAGGTCATCACCGAGAGCATTTGACTCCGGCTGGCCGTTTAATTCGCTGTCCGGCTGATCCGTATCGTCACCCAGCCATGGACCGTCAATTATATGGTATGCCCCGTTATTAGTAGATAGTGTCGGATAACCAGGTGCCGCTGCTCCATCCGGAGCGTCGCCCCAATCGTATTGACGCTCTGTCTGATCGCCACCGTTACCACCGGTACCGGTACCGGTTATCACGAATGCCAGGTCGAGCGACTCGCCTTTGTATTCATGCACGTTGGGATAAATCAATTCAACCCAAGGAAAATTTGCATTAAGACGCAAGACGGCATCGTCGTTCCAGCGCAGATCACGTGTCGTTGTCTTCCATCCAAATTCGTAGTCACCCTGTCCGACTTCATCGACAACGAGCCAGTAAATCGTCCCTTCCTCCTGAATAAAAGGATCGTCATCGATGCAGAAGTTGTACTGAAAAGTATATCTGTGATTCTGCCGGGAATAGCTTCCGTAAACTCCGTCATACCAGTCCGACAAGCCAACATGGATTCTCTCGGCAGAGTATTCGCCGGGGACGAATGTTTGGGTCCAGAGCAGATCGCCCGGCTTGCTCGGTAGATCCCCGATTGCAGGGATGTCCGAGTAGATACTGATTTTAAAAGTCAGACTATCCGGTCCGTTCGGGGGCAAGTTATCACGATAGAAGGAGCCCCAAAAATGGATATCCTCGATCGGCCCGCTGCCTGAGCATTCGAAATCATCCGCCAAAGTTGCCATCGTCATTGCGATAGCGACACCTGTGCGATTCAGATCCGGCTCTTGCGGCCAGTGCATCTTATATGAGTCTCCGGAATTCCAGTCGCAATCAGCCGCCGAAACCGCAGTGGTCATAAAGAGTGCTGTGAATAAAATGATAATGAAAAATACTGGGTATGATGATTTAGGATATGACTTTTTCATAAATAGACCCTCCTGACAGAAACCTGAAGAATACAGAGCATCTCCGGTTCTTTAAGGCCGTAAGGATTTTATATTTGCACACCTTCACTTCTTATACTCATTTAAAAATAACAGAAGTTCCCCGGAAATTCAAGCTTTTTTATTTTTTTTATACATGATTGTCTGAAAAATACTGATATTTTTTGGTAAATTCGCGATTCTGCGATAAAAGAGACCATAATTGCCATAGATTGGCATTAATATTCCTTACAATTACTTTGTTAGAACTGCAATGGAGAAAAAGCCTTGCCGGTTTTTAATATCAACAAGGCTTTGAACAAGGCCGATGAGACTCGAACTCACAACCTTCGGATCGACAGTCTGGGATGTAGATTTGTAAGTATTTGTTAATAAGTGATTAATGGTTGCTAAAAAAGAACTTATGATGCTGGCCGAAGCACAACTGAAGCGTGAAAGTAGCCTAAACGAACGTAGTTGTTGCGCGCTTTGTTGCGCACTATGATGGCTGGGTTGGTCCTTTAAGTCTATACTCATATGATATCATATTCATTCCCTAACGCCGGGCATCACCTGGACCAAAAGCCGCGAGGCTTTTGGGATCAGCGTGAATGCCCATGTTAGAGTTCTTCTGGTTTCTTGCTAATCCATTCTGGAGAATGTAACAAAACAGGTGCTCGGTCTTTGCGACCCCATATGGAAGAATCTAAACCCCAATAGAAAAAATGAGTTTTTAGACCGCTTTTAAATTCTTTCTCATTGTCTCGCCCTGACTTTGAATATAAAACGACTAAATCACCAGCGGATACAGCTTTGTATGGAAACCAAAACGTATTATATGTGCTTGTTGTAACTTGTTCGTCAGAATACTCTGCTTGAATTATGATGTAATCTCCGATATCGGTGTCCGATTTGACCTTCAATACAAGGCGTTCTTTCCCTTTGATACCTTTGTCAGCTATTGATTGAATTATAATTTTCATCGCTTCACCACCTTTGAAGCGATGCCGCCAATTATTAGGAATGCCCCAAAAGCGATCGCTATCCACCCTGTAGGTTGATTAGTCCATACTGATGGTGCGTAAGCCAACGAAGCAGCACCTAAAGTGAGACAAACGCCAAAAGCTATTTCTTGGGTCACACTTGCCTTCAGTTTTTCCTCCAAGATAGCAGCTTTTTTATCAGCCTCATGAAACTTTTCTTGATACTCTAAAAGATCGAAATTTTCCTTTTCCAACCTTTCAATATCATCAATAAGCATTCGCTGAACAGCCGGAGATGAAAGCTCCTCATCAGAAAGTTCTCTCCGGACATTAGTGAACGCTCGTCTTCCTTTAAGGCGTTTGATGGGAATACCTTTCCCTGAATCCTCTGGCTCTACATCTGGTGATTCTATGTTTTCGTTCATATCTATTCACCTAGATAACGGAAACTTTTTACTCTAACAATGTATATATGGTTTCCGTATAACATCCCGAACTTCTCGTCATTCAGAGGAATCACAGTCGCTTCTGTATCCTCATAAAATACAAACTAATCTTGTTCCGTCAAGATAGAAATGACAAACAAATAGGTGGTTTCATTTCGCTTAATATAGTGATTTGACTCAGCCTACGGTTTAGCAAACCACAACACCAAATCTCTAACTTCTTTAAATAACAAGACTTAGGCAAAGTACAACAAAAAACTGCCACAAAAACTACCCAGACATTAGAAGATTTGCCCAAAGACTTGCAAGAGGTAGTTAAATCTTGGGAGGATTTGCCAGACCACATTAAGGTTACTATCACAACGCTTATAGATTCTGTTTGTGGGTATTAGCATTGTAAATTTACATTGTACTGTTTCCTTCTGTAATAAGGCGATGTAAGCTTGATATGTTCGAGCCGATGGGAATTTACTTTAATCCCGCTCAATCGCCGCGCGGGCTATATTTAGATGCGGATTAACGTGGAATTGGATGTACTGATTGCGCATTTCTGAAATGGAGTGATTTGGACCTTATAAATGGCAGAGTAATATTGCCGAGAAGAAAAACAGGCATTTACCGGGACTTGCCTTTATGGCCGGAAACAATTAAGTCACTTAAAAAGATCCCCAGAAAAGGTAGTCTAGTTTTTTATACAACCAGAGGCAATCTATACATACAGACACTTGTGAAGACTGATGTGAATGGTAATGAGAAATATACAATGATAAATTTAGTAACAACAAAGTTCCGAAGGTTGATTATAAAAGCAGGTCTTAATGTGCCCAAAGGGACAGGTTTCTATTCGCTTAGAAGAACTGCTGCTACGATAGCAGCAAGGTCGGGTGATCCATTTGCTGTTCAGAGGCTCCTCGGCCATACAGATTTGACAATGGCAACAAGATATGTTCAAGATGTTTCTGCACAGACAGACAGGGTAATAGAAAATAGCAGAAAGTATGTTCTCCAAGGAGAAAGTGTTGCGTAATAGAAACTTGATTTTCTATAAATCTGCTCCAATTTGTGCTAAAAGTGATTGCTAATTTACAAAATATATTTTTGAGTATGAGTATTTTATGGTATGTAAATGGTTTAACATTTGTCCTTTAAGAAGATTTGAAAGAGAAGAAAGGCTGGACAAATCTTGGGCTCAGAAGTATTGTAAATCGATCAAAAACTGGCAAAACTGTAAAAGATACCAATTGGAGGAAAAAGGCATTTATCACCCTGACAATATGCTGCCCGACGGCAAAATCGATAAGTCAATCGGTAGTAACGAGAAAGGAAAATAATAGCTTATGAAGTCAGAATCCAAATTTGATTGTCCTTTTTGTTTAGTGGCTATCGAGTCGAGGATTATCGAAAGGCTTGGAACTGTCGTGGCAATCGAGGATAAGCATCCAGTGACAAAAGGTCATGTCTTGGTGCTTCCAATTCTCCACACACCAGATTTTTTCTCTATGACTTTTGAAGAAAAAAAGGACGCCGATGAATTAATCAGGATTCTTCGTAATAAAATAGAAAAATCCGATTCGACGGTAACAGGATTTAATATCGGCGTAAACTGTGGAAAAAGTGCAGGCCAGACTATCATGCATGCCCACATCCATCTAATTCCAAGGCGAGAAGGGGATATTTCTAAACCTAAAGGCGGTGTGCGTGGCGTGATTCCCAACAGGATGAGATATTAGGTAAACTATTTTATAGAACGTTAATCTTAAAAGTAACTTGAATTTTTTGTTCTGTTATCAATTACGTTACCATTAGCTAAAAATTATGTACATCAAATCGGCTGATAATTGCATATCGGATCACTGGATAGGTAGTCGCCTGTCATTGCATAAGCTCTAGCACGACAACCACCACAACTATCAATATATTCACATTTACCGCATTTGCCTTTATAAATTGAGAAGTTCTTAATTTTCTTAAGCATCTCAGAGTTTTTCCATATGTTTTCAAAGTCAAAGCCGTTATCAACAAGATTACCAGCCGATACATTAAGACACCCACATGTCTGAATGTCCCCCCGATAACTTATAAATGCAAATTCACTGCCTGCCAGGCATCCTTTATATTTTTTCTTTGCTGATGGTATTTCAGAAGAATTTGTCTGCGCCATTATCCTGCCAAATTGAGGATCACAAGTGACACGAACATCTATGGCACTTTGTTTTTTAATATCAACAAGATTGCAAAGAAGCCTTTCATATTTTTCATGTTCAAGGATTTCATCCAAAATTGCAGCACCACGACCTGTAGGCACAAGAATAAAAGGATTGAAACAATATGCTCCAAGTTCTTGTGTTAATTGAGCTATTTTGGGCACTTGCTCAATATTGCGATCGGTAACAGTAGTATTGATCTGAAACCGGATACCATGTTTGCGGAACTTTTCAATGGCGGACAAGGTAATATCAAAAGCACCAGTAACTCTTCGGAAAGAATCGTGTGATTCGGCATCAGAACCGTCAAGTGAAAACGAAAGTGTTAAAATCCCAATCTCTTTGAGTTTTTTTGCTGTTTAATCATTTATCATATATCCGCAGGTTGCCATCGTAATCCTATGGCCTATATTGTTGCCATATTCAATGAGTTCATAGATGTCTTTTCTTTCCATTGGTTCACCGCCGGTGAGTATGACCAGGCACTTATTGTACTCGGCAAGAGAAAAAAAAATTTGTTTGCACTGCTCTTTGGTCAGGTATTCTTTTGTAGATTCTTCTGAAGCTGCCGCCCGGCAGTGAATACAATTAAACCGGCACTTCCGTGTCACTTCAAATGCCACAACACGAGGTTTCAAAAAATTAGTTTTCACATATCTCTTTTCACAAAAAATAATCCGATAGCAAAAAATTATCGGCCTTATATGACAGCTTTATAATAAAGTTGGTTTTGGCCTGATATAACTTCGATTTTGCCTTCAGCAGACAATTCTTCTATGTATTTAAGGGCTTCATTTCTGTGCAAACTTAGACCTTTGGCGATGTCTTCGACAGAACAGGGACGGCGCTTTAAAAGAGTCAGAACATCTTCGCGTTGAGCAGTAAATTCCTGTTTCTTATGAACACCTTTATAATCAGCAATGACTTCTGAGCGTTCAAATAATTGCTCAGCCAGATTTTCCAATAGTTGTCTCTGAACCGGCTCAACAAAGCTTTCTGCGGGTGGTCGAGTTACTGTATTTACCTGAACTTTATCCGGTTGTATTGAACTTATGCAGGTTTTCAGTCTGTTAATTTCCATCTCAGGCGTAGTCACTCCAGCTAATAAAAATACTTCCAGCCAATATTTCCCATCATATTCATCTCGGAACTTTACCAATCCCTTCAACATTTTTCCGAAGGAGATATTGGTATGAGGTCTATTAACATATTGAAATAGATGATTGCTACCTGCGTCAAGGGATGGAATAACCAGATCAGCTTCTAAAAGAGATTTTCTTACCTCTGGTAACCATAACAACGAACCATTCGTTAAAACTGCAACTGGTATATTTGTGCTTTCTTTGATTCTACAAATAAGCTCACCACATATCGAGTACAATGTCGGTTCGCCTGAACCGGAAAGAGTTATATAGTCTGGTTTAGAACTTAGTTTAGTTTTGAGCTGGTCGATGACAATATCAATCGGCACCCATTCCTTTCTTTCCAAGGTTTTGTTTGTGGTCCTGCCCAGCTGACAATATATGCAATCATAACTACATGTTTTGAAAGGCACAAGATCAACACCAAGTGACCTTCCTAACCTTCTGGAAGGTACCGGTCCAAATATATATTCTCGCTTCTTACCATCCATGATTATAGCAATTATACCATCGCTTCCTTTTGAATTTAAATTATTCTATCAGTCATTTAATGCCGGGGCTATTATTTGGCATTTCAGTTTTTACATCCAATTCTATATCCAACGGATTGTATCTATTCATCGTGTTTGCTTTACCAACCAACTTTATCTCTACCTGAAGAAATCCTTTTCTATCTGTGTATTTTTTTATCCTTGTTGTGTAGCGGTATAATATAAGCATACTATCCAATTCCTCCTGAATGCGTTCAAGGAGACTTTCTCTGCCGAGTTCAAAATATTTTTTTTTCGATCCCTTAAAAGTAAATGTCCTCCCTTCAAATTGATTTATAAAGTAGATCGCTAAGTTTATCCCATCGCTTTCCTGATAGGTTATATTTTTTCTTCTTTTTATCCAATCAATTAAAGACATTTTTTTGCTTCTTGACCTAACGAATTCCTTTACTATTCTTTTATCATGCAAATTATTGATGCTTTTTTTATCACGATTCACACGATTAATTGTCACAAGATGTATCTCTGCCGCAACAAGGCCTCGGCCATAGGCCGGAGAAGTACTCTTGACTTAATCAGTCGCACAGAAACCTGAAACTTTGATAATCACTGCCGCTCCGTCGCTAATAAGACGCTCAGCTTTCCCGTTATATTCTAGACACTTTTCCAAGTATTTATCCTTCATGTTCTGGAACTTTTCAAATGTGCAGATGCAATCCATTAAGAGTGAAAAGCCCCGACCTGATTTCAGTCTATTGTTTGACTGGTTGTCATATACGATTGTGATTTTCTTTTTTCTTTCTGAAATTGAACACACAGCCCTGGTTAAGACCATCATCATGGCTTATAAGACCGCAATACTTTTTCTCGAAAACAAAATTTGAATTTTGAATTTCTTGCTTAATAGTTCCTAAACTCATGTTTTGAAACTCCATTATTGGTTTATCTTCCAAGGTATGCTTAGGATAAACAGAAAACAGACCCTCTTGTTTCAAAACACGATAAGCTTCGGTGTACAGCTTTTCTCTATCTTTTTTTTCGTGATAATGCAAAACATCATAGAATAAAACTACATCGGCAGAGTCGCTCTCTAAGTCTATTTGTATCTGGCCTGAACTGTTTATTGTTCTTATGTTTTTCAAATTCAAATGAATTGCTTTTTGATCCAACTCACTCAGTGCTTGCTGCTCTTTGTCCACGGCGTAAACAATTCCTTCACTTCCGACGATCTTGGATGCTGGAATGGTGTAATGGCCAACTCTACAGCCAAAATCCAGGATCGTCTGGCCAGGTTTAATTCCAATTTTTCTTAAGAATGCTACTCCCTGCTGTTGTTCCCATTGTTCCATATCCCAGTCCACATTTCAGGCCACACAATTTGAAAGTAGATGTTTCAATCTATCTAAGGTAATCTTGTAGGGTCGAATCTCTATTCCCATCCAGTCAGAGAATTCAAGTATCTTCTCAGGATGTTCCTGACAATAGTTGTCCCAAAAGTCTATGCCGTCCAATAATATAGCACCACCAGTATGCTGCGGAAAATTCTCATTGGCTTTGCCTTTATCCCAATCATGGAAGACACGGCTGCGATAGATTATCCATCCCGGCGTAAGCCACCAGACTTTCCGGCCGCCGCCTATTTGCTCTCTTTGGCTCTCACTGGCTAACATATCTACGCAATGAGTTGCATTCACTCTGGAAATTGAAATTCCAACTGCCTGCTCGGTAATTATCGTATCTATTGTCCTGTAAGGATTGTCGATGTTTGCATAGCAGAATTTGCCGCCATAAACTATTATGATTTTTTGACAGTGCTGCTTAGCAGTATTTATTTTCTGTATCAACTGACTTTCAAGCTCTTTAGGAACCTCGTGCCTCCCCGGTGTTGTATAAACAATTTGCCTGGCATCCAGGAAGCCTTCTTTTCTCAGGAAATTTAGCTCCGGGGCAAGCGTCCCGCAGGAGACTATGGCATAATCTTTAAAAGATAGGTCATCCGTCATTTCTTTCTCCAAATATTGCCGTTCCTATTCTGATCATATTGGAGCCTTCTTCTATAGCGATTCGATACGAATTTGTCATTCCCATGGAGAGGTATTTCATATCTACATTCGGCAAAGCCATATCTTTGATTGCGTCAAATATCTTTTTTGTTCTTCTAAAGTATGGCCTTACGTTTTCAGGATTACCAAAGCGGGGTCCCATAGTCATAAAACCTTCGATTCGTAAATGCTTAAGTTGGGACATATCCCTAACAAATTTTTCCATATATTTTTCAAAAGGCTCATGTTCATTGGGTCTTATACCTGCCTTGGCATCTTCGCTTCCGATATTAATTTCTATATAGATCGGAATTGCCTGCTTTTTTGCTTTCATTACTCTCTCATTAATAGCCTCTGCTTGTTCCAGAGAGTCGACAGTTTGTATAACATCGAAGATTCTTAACGCCTTATTGATTTTATTAGTTTGCAAATGGCCTATCATGTGCCATCTGACTTTAACCGCTTTCTTTTGCAAAGCACTGTAAATTTGTCCGGCTTCCTGAACATAGTTTTGGCCTATATCAGTAGCACCTGCGTCTATAGCTTCTTCTATTTGCTCTGCCGTTCTTGTTTTAACAGAAAGAACTATTGTTACATTTGCTGGAATTTCCTCTCTGAGCCTAACATAGTTTGTCGAAATGCTCATTTTCATTCCGTCAACTTTTTATATTCCTATCTTTAGTGTTAAGATTCACAGGGTTTGTTATCACAAGATGTATCCCTGCCGCAACAAGGCCTGTCTCGACCACAAACCGGAGAATTACTTTTCACGTAATCAGTCGCATAGAAACCTGACCCCTTGAAAATCACTGCCGCTCCGCCACTAATAAGACGCTGAACTTTTCCATCACATTCGGGGCACTTTCCTAAGGGTTTATCCTTCATGCTTTGGAACTTTTCAAATGTGAGACCGCAACTCTGACACTTATATTCGTATGTTGGCATAGTCACTTCCTCCTTTTTTTAAAGTTTTTTGCACGGTATCAATTTTTGTTATTGGTTCCGGTTTGATTTCTAATTTGTCCAGCGCCTGTTCTATATCTTTAAGCAGTATCTCGGTTTTCTCGATTCCCGCTGAAAGACGAACGGTATTTTGACGCACTCCAAAAACGGTCCTGTGCTCCGGCGGCATATAAAGCAGCGTTGTAAGGTATGGTATGCAAATCAGTGATTCAGTTGCACCCAAACTGACTGCGTGGCATATTACTTTAAGCTCGCTTATAAATTTCTTGGCATCTTCCTGGTCTTTACCCACATCAAATGCCAGAACTCCCCCAAAACCATTTTGCATTTGTTTTGAGGCGGTAGAATGTCCTGAGTCATTTTTCAGTCCGGGATATCGTACTTGCGAAACTTTGGGGTGCCTGGCTAAATATTCTGCTATGGCCATTGCATTAGCTGCCATTTTTTCTGCTCGCAACTCGAATGTTTTAAGACCTCGTTCCAGCAAAGACCCTGAATAGGCATCCAAAGTTGTCCCAATAGCCTGGCGGGTAAACCATAACTTATCATAATGGTTTTTTGACCCGGCTATAGCACCTGCCATAAGATCGTTGTGACCGCCCAATCCCTTTGTGGCACTATGTACTACAATATCAGCACCAAGCGAGAGTGGTTTTTGATGGTAGGGAGTAGCGAAGGTATTATCAACAACCAATAAAGCTGCGACTTTGTCGGCCTCTTTTCGTAAGGCTGAAATATCTAGAACCTTGCACAAAGGATTACTCGGACTCTCACAAAAAATCATCTTTGTATTGGGTTTAATATACTCGCCAATTTTATTGCCATTACAAGCATCGATCCATGTAATATCAATCCCCATTCGTTCAAGTATGAGTGATACCTTGTAATGCGCCCCATATATATCGTGGAACAAAATCAAATGGTCACCGGCGCTTAGATAGGTCAAATAGACCATTGTGCAGGCGGCCATGCCGGAGGTGCAAATAATACAATCTTCAGCCTGCTCAAGAGCAGCTATTTTTCTCTCCACAGCACGAACAGTAGGATTATCGTCTCTGTGATAGGTATAGCCGTCTATTTCACCGTCTGTGATCTGTCTTAAGACCTCAAATGAACTATAGTGATAATTAACAGCGTTGACGATTGGGGTAACCATTGGTTTGTTACCATACGGTGTTAGAGGATCAGTCATAACTATTCTCCATAAATCTTTCAATCAAGTAATAACATTGCAATTGCGACGGTTGTTGTCCAGAGTCCCTTTTGTCCTCTGACTGTTTGCGTAATATTAGAGGTTCTGATAATCAGGCCGCTGGCTTTATAAACCTGCTCTTTTTCAGACCAGGCCTGATTAGGGTCAACTTCAAGACCAAGAGTTGTTCCAAGCATATCCGCCGCCAAATCCTCAGCCAAATCGGCGGCCTCCTGCTGATTCATCCCATACCCATGAACCTCACTGATATATCCCCAGTTATTTCTATCTTTGGGAACGGCAATACCTATCGAGGATGCTATTAAACGACCGTGTTCATCAGTATCCGATCTTGCCATTACACAATAAGTTATCTGGCCGGGAACAAGCGACTTTAGTCCATTTTCACGGGCAATGATTTTGCATTTTGGCGGGAGTATCGATGACACCTGAACGAGATTCTGCTGAGCTACGCCAGCTTGCCTTAATGCCTCTTCGAAGGACTTCAATTGATATCTGTGTCTGCCCACCCCTTTTGTTAAAAACACTCTTGTCGGAACTAAGTTATCCATACTAATCTTCAAAAAAGACTTCGCTATTCACTTGAACTATCAGTAACGCCTATGTGGAATGCAACATTGTGTGGAAGACCAATAACAAGCTGCCCCTTTTCGATGCCGCCGTATTCTCGGGAATCAGGGCATCCAAAAGAAATACTTATTTTTTGCCAATATAGCTTTTGACTGCAGCATTACCGCAAACAGACATAAAGCATGAGATTTCTGCGTCAAGATTGTATCCGGTCATCTTCTGCCAATATCGAACCAGTTTCATTGCCGATTCCGGGCTGGCATAACTTATATAGACATCACCATCAATATCCTTGCCGAGTGAAATCCCGGATAATTTTTCATGCAGAACAGGCACCCTTCTTACCAATTCACGGGCTACATTCTGGTCGATACCCGTTTTCTCAGAGAGCCTTTGAGCCAGCTTCACATCATTATTTTTAAGCCAACCAAAACACCTTTTTGCACCATCACAGCATACATTAGGTAGAGATAAAGATATGCGCTTTTTCTGAGCCCTATATACGGCTTCACAGAACCTGATAGGTTCAATATCATTTACAGGTATTTGTTTCTCAAACTTAATTGCCACCCAGTCGGAATCGCTGATTTGTGATAATTTTTTACATATTGTATTTAACTCCAGTTCTTTATTTGACATACTCAGTATTAATCCTATTTAGAAATTGATCTGCCCGCCTGCACCTAAAAACAAGCATTTATTTCCAAAAGCGTGTTTTATAACTTCCATAGCCTTCAGACCAGTGCAATGCAAGGGTATAATTTTTTGAATGTCGTATTTTTTAAAGGCATCGATTGTATTTGTGATTCGTATCTGACTTGCTTCTGACAGGTGCATACCGCCTATGACAGCATATATGTTTCTGTTGCCCGTTAATTCATTGATATAGTCAAGTGTATTTACAGCACCTGAATGTGCACAGCCAAGAACAACTATAAGCCCTTTAGCAGATTCGATAAACAATGTTTGATCATCTAACAGGTCATCAGGTTTCTGACAATTCTCATCAAGGAAAAATGCTCCTCCGACATCTTCGAAGTCGTTCATACGCGTGACTTGCCCGGTTACTGCCAGCCCGGGAAATAAGTAAGCAGGCGTTGCTGTCCATATAACGTGACGGCCTTGAACGGCATTCTTTGCAGGGTCAGACATGCCAATATACCTTGCACTCGAATCTTTTTGACTGAACTTAGGTTCAGTTGCTAAAGGGTGCAAATAAATCTTTGCATTTGAAGCAATATTAAGAACGGCAGACAAACCACCTGTATGGTCATAATGGCCATGGCTTATTACAATTGCATCGGTATTAGCAAAATCGATATCCAGAGTTTTGGCATTTTGCAAAATCAAATTGCTTTGTCCTGTATCAAAAAGTACTCTCTTGTCACCGTAATTAATCCACAAAGCTAACCCATGTTCCGACTTAAAATTGCCGGAAGGAGTATTATCTACAAGTATCTTGATAGAAATGATTTCTGTTTTGGTTAGGCTGTTAAAAACATAGTTGATTATTGCTTTATGCAAAGTTGAAGCTGCAAGATTAGAGCAATGATATTTATATTCAGGCAGCCCCCCAAGCGCCTCGGCAACCCGGTCATCGGTTAGATTCCAGGCCTCATCAACATGTTTGCCTATAGCAAGTTCTGTCATCATGCTACAGCAGGCTATTGCCGCAGGACATCCAAACACCTTATACTTAATATCTGTCAGATGCTCATCAGTAACTTTAATCCATACTCGAATCATATCCCCGCATTCTTCTGAGCCCAGTGTTCCGACACCATCGGCATCTGGGATTTCACCTGTGTTTCGCGGATTCATAAAATGTTCGAGTACTTTATCTGTATATTGCATTAGAAAACCACTTGATCTGAGCCAATCAGTTTTGGCTGGTCATAATATTTACCCTGTGCTGTAGCTTTGACTTTTCTGTCCTGGGTAATCTCAGCTTCCAATAGATACAGGGGATGTGAAACTCGTGTGATTCTTGCTGAAACCGTTGCCTCTCGTCCTGTTACAACAGGGTGCCGAAATTTTATGATAATTTCGACTGTCACGGTTGCCTGACCACGTGCAAACATACAATTACCCATGCACCATCTAAAATTGATGAGATTACTCCACCATGTAATATACCAGGGTATCCTTCAAAACTTTCAACACATTGAAATGTAGCCTGAACACCGCCATCATCATCCACATCAAACTCCATATGCAGCCCTCTGGTATTTGCTGAACTGCATACAACGCATGCAGGGTGAACACAATTACGTGTATCAGTGAGAGTATTTTGCACCGTCTCAGTATTCACAACTTCCCCTTTATCTCATAGTTTAAATAGAAAAAATCCACATTTTTATCTGCTGCGATCAGTGGTCACAGATGTTATCTCCTGTTGCAAGGGTATTTTGTAAATAAGCAGAAACGAGTTCTTCAGGTGTGCTGGCTTGTGCCCCAATAACTACTTGAATGTCATTCTGGGTAAAAAGCTGCTGAGCACGCTGACCCATACCACCGGCAACGATTACATTTACTCCTATCTCATGCAGCCATTTTGGCAGTACACCCGGTGCATGGGCAGGTGGCGTCTCGTCGTTTCTGCTGATAATTCTGCTTCCGTCATCATCAGTTTCGAAGATAGCAAATTGATCACAATGGCCGAAATGTAGACTTAATTTTCCCTGTGCTAATGGAATCGCTATTCGCATTTTCTTATCTCCTTTCTGAAATAGGTTTGTTTTGTCAAATTCTTTTTTATCAAGTTCCAATATAGGTTTAATTGCTTCGTTGAAGCTATTGGCAACAATAGTGTTTTGATATTTTTCTATGTATGGCTGACCAGAATCGCAGGCATCAACAATTTGCGGGTCTATTGGTATCCTGCCCAGAAACGGTATGTTCATCTCCAAAGCCATATTTTCGCCGCCGCCTGACTTGAAAATATCCGTATTACGACCACATTTTGG
Organism: uncultured Pirellulales bacterium; assembly: GCA_964570855.1. GTDB lineage: Bacteria > Planctomycetota > Phycisphaerae > Sedimentisphaerales > Anaerobacaceae > JAFGPS01. The sequence continues at coordinate 6,769 of CAZMZR010000010.1, read as the reverse complement.
GCATATAAATCCGCTCATGTTTTCAATAACACCAATAACGGGCAGATTCAAACTCCTGCAGAAAGAAACTCCCTTTCTGACATCGGATAAGGCAAGCTGTTGTGGTGTAGTAACAATAACAGCGCCATCGGGCTTTTCAAGAAGTTGTATTACCGATAACGGTTCATCACCAGTTCCAGGAGGTGAGTCAATAATAAGATAATCTAACTGTCCCCATTCAACATCTTTGAGAAACTGCTTTATCATATGATATTTCATAGGTCCTCGCCATATAACAGGATCGTCTCTATCCTGAAGTATAAACCCGATTGACATCACAATTAAGTTTGCCGAAACGGACACAGGCATAATAGCGTCACCAACTGCCATTAATGTTTTATCCTCAAGGTTAAGGATTTTAGGGATGCTCGGCCCATGAATATCAATATCTAATAGTCCAACACTTTTACCGGCAAGAGATAAAGAAACAGCAAGATTGGCAGCAACGGTACTTTTACCCACACCACCTTTGCCGGACAAAATAAGTATTTTATGTTTAATCTGACTCATTCGATGGCGAATCTGATCCTGTTCAATTTCCATCTGCTGTTTCTGAGCTTGCTGATTTTGTGTGGTCTGTTTTGTCATATTTAAATATTCCTCAAAAATTACTTTGGCTCGTCCAATGGACAAGCATTAGAAATTTTCATATTCATTACGATTTCATATTTTTGAGTTAATTGTTTAAAAATCTCATCACAGGCTTTGAACAAGTTCTTTGATTCACCACTTATAAAAGTACTCATAGCGGTTGTCTTTATTTCCAAGCCATGAGCACAAAGAATTTTGCAAAACTCTTTTATGGGTTCGGACAAACTTTTAGTTCGCAGTGGATAAATACTTATTTCTGCCTGCACTTTCATAAATTAATCCTTGCTGCAATAAATGCGCCTTTTTGTGGGCAGAGGAACTGACCTAAATGCTCCCACAGCGTCGATATTCCAAGCATCCAATCTTTCTCAGGTACGAATCCTGTTATCTGTATCCTCGGTATGCCATAACTGCCTAAAAGACGTTGTATTTGTCGCGGCGTAAATAGATGTGCTGATGAATATACACCGCTATGCTTATTTTTTCTTTTTTGGTTATATCTGTTTAAGGCATTTAAAACGCCTATTATGATTACACCTTTTTTCTTGACGCATCGGACCATCTCTGAAACAATTTTTTCCGGCTCTGTCGTAAATTCAAGAACAGTTATTGCAGCTGCTATATCAAAACTCTCATCCTCAAATGGGAGGTTTCGCCCGTCTGCAATTTCGAAACGACCGGTTCGTATATGTTTTTGCCTGGCAATGTTTATCATCTTTGCAGAAACATCTATTCCTGTTACATTAAAATCCTTGTAGCTGAGATATTCACTCCAATGACCTGTACCACATCCGACTTCTAATACTCGGCTGTGTTTCGAAACACCCGCCAATAGCTTGTCAATAGCCTGCTTTTCAAACCTGTCATAAATCTTACCTTTGGCGGAGTTATACCAACTGTCGTAACCGTCGGCTACTCGGTCAAAATCGAAATATGATGCAACCTGTTGCAGCATAAAAGTAGTATCCTCAGCCAAGTTCATATATAACTTCTCGCCACATCGCCTTTGTCTTTTCTGCTGTATCACCGCCTGTATATTCGATCAGCGTAGCTTTCATTATCTGTGCCTTGGTAAAAGCTTCATCGTAGGGGATTTTTCCAATGACTTTCAATCCGAGTTTGCCGGCATCCTTAGTAATACTGAGGCTCATTTCGGGGTTGATATCTGCTTTATTAATACAGACCAGCGTTTTAATTCCAAAATTAGCCGTAAGCTCGGCTACTCTTTCTAAATCGTGTTTGCCCGACAGCGTCGGCTCTGTCACCACAAGAACCAAGTCCGAACCTGTAATTGATGCAATCACAGGACAGCCAATTCCTGGCGAGCCATCGATAATCAAAAAGTTTTTATTTTGTTCTTCAGCGATTCTTTTAGCTTCTTTGCGAATTAGAGTTACGAGTTTACCGCTGTTTTCTTCTGCGATACCAAGCTTTGCATGTACCATAGGGCCAAAACGCGTATCGGAAACGAACCATTTACCGTTTATGGCAGGCTCGAAAGTGACTGCGTTAACGGGACAAAATTCAACACATACCTTACAGCCTTCGCAGGAAACAGAATCCACCGTATACGTTTTTCCAACAACATCATTAGCCGGGCCGTCTAATTTTATCGCGTCAAATCGGCACATATCGGCACATTTGCCGCAGCCTACGCATTTTTCAGAAATAATCGAAGCCTGTTTGCCTCCGGAAAAATCAAATTCCTGTTTAATCTTCGGCTCTAAAACAAGGTGCAAATCGGCCGCATCCACATCACAGTCGGCAAGCACGGCATTAAGGGCCAGCGACGCAAATGCGGCAGTTATACTTGTTTTACCAGTTCCTCCCTTTCCGCTTATTACGACTAATTCCTTCATAAAACTTTCCTTCCTGTTTTATATTTACATAGGTACAAGTTTGTTAATAAATTTATACTGACATACTGGTTATTCTTCTTTGTTTATAGCGCTTCTCAAATCAGTTATTTTGCCTATGGTCAGGTCAGCTACCTTTTTTTCTTTGTTAAAGTAGCGAATCATCCGTTCGTAAAATTCTCCCTGTTCCTGTGGTGTCTCAAAATGCTGCAAAAGTTCTTTCGTCTTTGTTATGTTTGCTTCAACTTCCTGAGGAATCCTCTCACTGTCGTGTCTTACGGCATCCTGTGGGCATACATCGTGGCATTTGCCGCACCGGATACACTTGTCATCATTAATAATTGCTTTGCTGCTTTGGTCCTGCGTAATCGCCTCTACGGGACACTCATCTACACAAACACCGCAACCGACACATAAATCCTGATTTACCCATGGCATGTTTTTATTCTCCTAATTGTTTATTTTCCTTCAATTTCAATTTCCAACTGATAATCGACAGAGCAGGTGACAGAACGAGAGACAAGACAATATTTTTCAGCTAAATGGCCTGCTTCCTGAATTTTGTCAGCAAACTTGTCTTCAGGCAATTGAACCTTCGCTCGAACTTCGACATTGGTAAACCGAAATCCATCAGATTGTTTTTCAAGTTGTCCAAAGGCCTGCGAATTGTATGACAAAATGTCGATTTTAAATTTTTGCGTAAAATAAAAAAATGTATTCATCAAACAGCTGTTAATTGCAGCAACAAACATCTCCTCCGGATTCAGTGTTTGACCGCTGCCGCCAAATTCAGCAGCAGGTCCTATTTTCATCTGGCCGGGACCACTAAAAATCACTTTTGCCGGTTCATTCTGCTCTTGAGATACGGTATTCTTAAATAAATAAATCTTTTGGCTTTTCATAAGCTTCAACAATCACAATTTCTATTTTTCGATTATTTGGATACGGAAACCATAGCATTAACAAACATGAATACTGCTGCTGCTAACGTAGTATAAGCAAAGATTCGTTTTAAATTTTCTGGTTTTGCTATGATTGAAAACTTAGCTCCGAATAAACCGCCCAACACGGCCACAACTGCCAGCGGAGTCGTCCAAGTAGGATTAAAATCTCCACTAACAGTATGTCCAAGAAAACCCATCAAAGCAGTTACTGCTACCATAGCTGAGGATGTTCCTATGGCAATCCGCATTGGAACCCCACAGGCCAGAACCATCAAAGGGATTTTAAACGAACCTCCTGAAACTCCGACCATACCTGCCATAAATCCAGTAGCTGCAGTTATTGGAATAACCAACCAAAAATTAATGGTATATTCGCAATTATCATACTGACGTTTCCAAAACCCTATTCGCCTTTGATTTTTGCTGGTCTGTTCTTTAATTGGTCTGAGCATAAGAAAACCTGCCAAGACAAGCAGACCTGCAAAAACAAGCTTTAACACCGTGCCGCTAAAAATATGTGCATAGTAACCTCCAACAAATGCCATGATGTCTGTAGGAGGGTCGATTACCAGCGCCAACTTCCAGTCTACTGTTTTGTGTTTCTGAAAAATTAATAAGGCCGTTACAGCAGTAGCTACGAGAATTAACTGACCGGTAGTAGCCGCCTCGTGCATCGTAAACCCCGCTGCGACTAGGACAGGAACATAAAAATTGCCGCCCCCACGCCCCGTCATGGCCATCAGCATAGCGATAAACAATATAACCGTAGCTGTCATTGCTATTTTCATCTTATCGCTTTCCGTAGGCCTCAACAATTACGACTTCTGCTTTTGGTTCAATTGGTACCATGGTATCCACTTACCCAAAGTATCTGTCTGTGTTCAATTCGTTTAGCTTGGATATCTTTGAAACCGGCTTTACGGAGAGAAGCTGTTAATTCATTGCTGTTATAGTAGTTCTCATTCCATAACTTTTGGGCCAATGAATTGCGCGGGAATTCAACTACGAGTACTTTGCCTCCATACTTTAGAGTGTCATAAACCTGCTGCAGAACTGCTTTAGGATCGTTCATCTCATGTAAAGACCAGAACATCACAACCGCGTCTATTGTTTCGTCTTGGATAAAATTAAGTCTCGAAGCACTTCTGCGAACACAGCGAACAAGCGGCCAATCTTTACTTATCTTCCTTTTGTCTGGAAAGTTATCAGATGAAATATCAATACCAGTAACTTTTTGCCCATAGGTTTCAGATAAATATCCTGCAAGCGCACAATTGCCACAACCAATATCTAACACATAATGTGCCGAACGTAGTTCCCGGCCCACACGTTGGTATAAACGTGGCTTAATATGTTCATAAAAGTTATCGTTTAGATCATTAGTTAGCATTTTATCTTTTCAAATGCAAAAATTGCTTTTGTTTTGCTTTTTCTTTTCATTAGAGTCAGAATCAAAAAACTTTTCTCTCCACCACAAAAAATGACCCCAGGGATTGTCAATTTTATATTTGCCGTCTTCAGGCATACCAGGCCAGGAATTGATTTCTTCCAGAATTTTGTCGCAGGGTTTATCGAAAGCCAAAAGTTCATAAGCACACTTTATAAGAGTAAACTTTTTATTTGCTTCAGGGTTGCCTGCATTGTGATCCGGATGATATTTAGTGGCGGCTTTTCTATAAGCCTTCTTTAAGTCATTGCTATTGGCTAATTCACTAACCTCAAGAATTTTGGCAGCTGCTTTACGAGCTTCCAGATCTTTGGTTATTTTTTTCATGAAATCAGGATCGTGCTTCAATTGTCTTTTCCCATACTTTGTATATCTTCATATAATTTCAAAAACTTCTGCTTATAATCAGGCATTGTTTCTACTATCATCACACCTCGTGAATAGCTTTCAGCAATTTTTCTGTCATTTGGTATTTGAATAAGAACTTCAATATTTTCCTGCTGACAGTACTTAACTACCGCATCATTCCCGATGTCACTGCGATTTATTGTAACCGCAAAGGGGAGCTTAAGCTCTCTCACCATCCCAACTGCTAATTCAAGGTCATTTAAGCCAAAAGGCGTCGGCTCAGTAACAAGCAAAACAAAATTGCTGTTTTTTATCGCTTCAATTACAGGACATGATGTACCTGGCGGGGCATCGAGTATGACTATTCCATCGTTGATTGCTTTCTGCTTTACGTATCTTATGATTGCAGGTGTCTGAATCGCACCAATATTCAGCTTGCCGTGCCCAAAATACACACCATTTGATTTGCCAAATTCAGCGACGCCAATCTTGCGTTGTTTTTCCGTTATCGCTCCTTCAGGACAAATTGCCATACAACCGCCGCACGAATGGCATAGCTGTTCAAAGACAAGCGGCTTATCTTTCAGGCAGATTATGGCGCTGTACTGACAAAGCTGTCCGCATTTTCCACAGCCTGTACATTTAGCCATATCAACTTCAGGTACTCCAACGGTGACATCTTCTGAGCTTTTGATTTCAGGTTTTAAGAAGATATGACCATTTGGCTCTTCTGCATCACAATCCAGATATTGAACGGTTTCACCGGCCTGAGCAATTGAACAGGCCAAATTTGTCGCAATAGTCGTTTTTCCTGTACCGCCTTTACCACTTGCAATCGCTATTTTCATGCTTTGTAATGCTCCTTAATCTCACTGCGATTATTCTTCAAAATTTCCAATTTGGAAAAAGTTCATTAATCTTTGAACGGTAATTTGAATAAGCTTGCCCAAACTTGTTTTTCAGATAGTCCTCTTCCTTATGAATAAATGCTTTAAAACTGATATACGCTGTTACAGGTACTAAAAGCATGAGCCATGACCGAAAGAACAGGACAGTTCCCGGACAAATGAGCAATATCCATGCTGCATAAATGGGATGTCTCACCACTGAGTATGGGCCAACTATAACCAACTGCTCTTTTCTGTATCCACGATTGAATACTCGAAGTGAATGCACATAGACCACAGTGCCGGTCATCAAAAGTCCAACTCCAATTATTACTAAGACCAAGTACGGAATACAAGTTATGATAAACCAATCTGGATAAAAATAAGTCAACAAACCGGTCAACACACCGGATAGAACAGTGATAGTGGAAAATTCTGGACCTATGCCGCATCTGGTCACTGTTTCGATCTCCAAACAGGTTCATTCCCAACCATCGACCTTCTTCTTGCAATTGTTGTTTTCATATTAAATTGCTTCACAGTTATTACTTATGCGTTCCCAATCAAATTTATCTTTCGCAATCCAACCGTTCTGTGGCAGAGAATCGAAACAGACCGGCTTCGGATCGCACCAATGATTACCCGGCTGAATTTTCC